>JBBSUU010000088.1:0-9179 GCA_038234115.1 Mycobacteriales bacterium | reverse complement strand
TGCGGACCGGGGCAGACCTGGTCAGCACTGCTGCTAACACCTTCATCGACTTCCTTCGGCGCGACCTTGCTCCGTCGGCTCAGGCGCAGGACGCGGTCGGCCCGGAGATGTACCAGGTCACGTCCCGGGCGTTCCTGGGCGCCGAGGTCGATCTGCGCGACCTGTACGACTACGGCTGGTCGGAGCTGGCTCGGTTGACCAGCGCCGCAACCACTCTCGGACGCGAACTCACCGGGCAAGCTGATCTCGACGCAGCCCGCCGCGCCATCGACGACCGTCCCGGCGGCTCCGTCAAGGTCGGACCGGAACTGGTGAACTGGTTGCAGAGCCGGATGGATCGAGTCACGACTGCGCTGTCCGGCACTCATTTCGACATACCGGCGGCCACCCTGCCGGTGGAAGCGAAAATGGTCACCGCCGGATCCGGGGTGATGTATTACTCGGCGCCCGATCCAGGTGGCACGCGTCCGGGGCGTGTCTGGTGGTCGGTGCCGCCCGGCACCACCTCGGTCCCCACCTGGCGCGAGGTCAGCACCGTCCATCATGAGGGCCTGCCCGGCCATCACCTGCAATTTGCCATCACCCAGGGCATCGCCGAACTGCATCCCTGGCAGCGCTACCTGTGCCACATCCACGGCTACGCCGAGGGTTGGGCGCATTATTCTGAACAGTTGGCCGTTGACCTCGGATTACTCCAGGATGACACAGAGTTGCTCGGCGTCTACGGCGCCCAGTTGTGGCGCGCGGCCCGAATTGTCATCGATCTGGGCCTGCACCTGGGGTACCCGATTCCGCAGGGGACCGGTTTGACCGATGAGCTGAGATGGACCCCGGAAGTGGCGGTCCAGTTTCTGCATCAGGTAGCCGGTGTGGACGTGGCAACCGCGGGGTATGAAGTGGATCGCTACCTCGGGTGGCCGGGTCAGGCATTGGCTTTCAAAGTTGGCGCCAAATTGTGGACCCAGGCTCGGACGGACCAGCAACAGCAACTCGGCAATGCGTTCAATCTGAAGGAGTTCCACATGTCAGCCCTGCGACTCGGCCCAATGGGGTTGGACCCCTTGCGGTCGCTGCTGGCCAGCAAATCGCCCGCCGGGGGAATCTGATGAGTCAGCGGGTCCGAGAGACCACCGGCCCGGTGGCAGATGCGGTCCGACAGATGTATGCCGCCTATGGCAATCCCGCATCTTTTGATTCGCACCTACATCCGGACATCACCATCTGGGAGACCGACCGACCGGGCCCATTGTTCACGCTGGCCGAACTGGATGCCCTGCGAGGTCATCGCGCTCCCGACGCACCGGCGCCCAAAGTCACGTTAGCGGTGGAGAATCTGCTGGTGGATCGCTGGGGCGAGACTTCCGCCGTGGCGCGCTATGTCCTGCGGGCCGGCGGGGTGCAGGCCCCCACGACGCCGGATCATTTCCGGGCGACGGACGTCTTCTCCTGCGTCGATGGTAAGTGGCAGATCGTGCACCATCACGCCGAAGCGGTCCCGGCCACCGAACCTGATACCGATGCCACCGCTGGTTCCGTCACCAACCCGAAGTCGAGCTGACCCCAATATGTTAGGGGATCGGCTGCGAGCGCTTCGGCTCAGCCACGGAATGACCTTGCGCGAGTTGGCCACCCGCGCCGGAGTCTCACCGGGCATGCTCAGCCAACTCGAGAACGGTTCCACCGATCCGAGTTTGACCACCCTGCGCAAACTGGCCACCGTCTTCGAAGCCGAAGTCGCAACATTGTTCAGCGAGCCGAATGCGCCGCTGGTTCATGTCTCCCGGCCCGGGGATCGCAAGTTCCTCACGGCGCCGTCCGGCCAGATCACCTATGAACGCTTGACCCCGGGACGTGGCGATCTTGAGGTGCTGCGCGCCGTCATGCAGCCCGGTGACGTGTCGTCATCGGTTCGTCGCGGTCATCCATCTACTGAGTGCCTGGTGGTGCTGTCCGGGACGGTGATCGCCGAGGTCGCCGACAAGCGCTACGAGCTGGTTGCCGAGGACGCGCTGACCTTCGATTCCCGGCTGCCCCACCGGTTTTGCAACGAGAGTTCCGAGGTCGCCGTCTACCTCGTTTCGGTGACCCCACCCGTTCCCTGATATCTGCTGTTCAGGCGGCCGAAGCCGCGATTTGGAGGCGTTGTCGGAGGCAACCGATAGTCTGCTCTTCATGACCGATCCGCACAGCGATCCCCCGAGCTCAGGGGGACTGACAACCGGGGATCGTCTGCGCCTGGAAGCGCTTCGCTATACCGCAGCCTCGGAATCCGCGGATTACATCGCGATCATGCGCGTCTTCACGGTAGGCACCGCCGGCCTGATGAGTGATCTTTCCGCTGGTGAGGTTGCGGACCGGTTGGATCTGGATTACGGCATCGACCTGGACCAGGGCACCGTCGAGCAGCGTCTGGGTTACCTGACCGATCGAGGTAATCTGGGTCGTTCGCCCCGCGAGACCAGGGCAAATACCATCGATGAGTACATGCGGACCCGGGCTCGGTTCCAACTCACGGCGACCGGGGAAATGACGCACCGGTTAGTGGAGGAGCTGCTGGGCGCCACCGATGAGGTCCGGGAAGTATCCACCGAGATGTTGGGCGCCATCCACCAGGGGTTGGCGCAGTTGGCCGGCATCCCGATCACCGCCATCGGAACGGCCGACCCGGACGAGCTGGCGAGCCAGATCGGTACCATCTTCGCGCAGCATCGCAATCTGGTCGAATCGACCCGCGATTTCTACTCCTACCTCAATCAGGTGCTGGGACGATATGACCTGAACCGCAAGGACTTCCAGGTCTTCAAAACAGTGCTCATCGACTACCTGCAACACTTTGTCGAAGAGATCGCACGGCACATGCCGCATATCGCAGATCTGCTCATCCAACTGCAAGATCGCATCGGGCGGTTGGTTGCCCGTGCCAATGAGGGCAGCCGTTTGGTGGATATCAGCGGGAAGGCGGCGCGCCGGAGCGCCGGATTGCAACCGGAGGACTGGCGGGGGTTGCAGAACTGGTTCCTGGACGGCGCCGGCGACGGTGGAGATCGCGACTCCGACGCCGCGCAGGTCCGCCAGTTGGCCACCTCTGCGATGCGCGCGCTGGTGGTGAACCTGCGACGCATTGTCGGCGACACCCAGCAGGAGCAGAGCCGCCAGGCGGACTTGCTGAACTTGGCGCGCACGTTTGCCACCAGTGACGACGACACCGCACATGCCCTGTGGGCAGCCGTGTTTGGGCTCTACCCGGCGCGGCATCTCGGTTTTTCCGCAGCGGGCCACGACGAGGTCCCGGCTCGTGCGTCATTCTGGCGGACCTCGGTTGCGCAGGTTCCTTTGAGTTTGGTGGAACGAGGCGAACGCACCATCCGCGGAAAGCCCGCCGCAGCCGAGGATTTCACTGCAGTCAAGGCCGAGCGGATCGCGCTACGCAAGGAGCAGGAAGCCCGCCGGCAGGCCGCCATGGTCGAGCTCGCCGGCCATATCGGCTCGTTGGACGGGGTACGGCTGTCCGACGAGGCCCGCACCGCACTGCTGGATCTGCATACTCGAGCGCTTGTCGAATTTGGACCTGAGCAGTTGCGGCGCGGCGCCGTTCGCTATCAGGACGGTTCCGGTGTGGGGATTGCCATAAGCCCCATCGCCGGGACCAACACCACCATCACCTCCCCGCAGGGCCGAATGACCTTTAGCGATCTGAGTTTGAAAATCATTGCAGCTCAACGGAGTTCGGCCGTGGCGCCGGATGGGTTCGCCGATTCGGCTGTTGTCGCAAGTGCTGATGCTGATGCTGATGCTGATGCTGATGCTGATGCTGATGCTGATGAAACGGAGCGAACCGCATGACCACACCACGTCGACTGCGGACCCTTCTCGGCTCCTCCCCGGAGGAAAGCGACGCGCTGGAAGCTGCCGAAGTGCGTCGGGCCATGCGAGCGCTGCTGCGCAGGCCGATGCTGCATGCGACCGGGACCCAGGCCACCGACGAGATAGAGGAAGACCTCCGGCTGGTGCGGCGTCATCGGGAGGCGCTGTCGGATGAATTCTCCGCCGGTCTTCGCTATCGCCTCCTGGTGGAACCCGCCGGCGCGCGGCTGGTGAAAACCGGGCTTGGCCGTGATTCAAGCCGACCGCTGCGGCGACCGATGCGCAGCGGCTTGCCGGGACGCGCCTTCAACCCCCGTACCTACGCACTGCTGCTGGTGACCTTGGCGGTGCTCACCCGCTCCCGGACTCAGCTCCTACTGGAAGAACTGGTAGGGGAAGTCCGTTCCCGCGCCGCCGAAATTGACCTGGCCGTCGACCTGGACGCGATCGCGGATCGGCGCGCCCTGCAAGCCGTTCTCTTGGTGCTGACCGAGCTGGGCGTGCTCAGCGAACAGGATGGCGACCTGGAACACTGGGCCGAGAATACCCAGGCCCGTTCTCTTCTGGAGATTTCGGTTGAACGCCTCGGCCTCCTGCTGGCTGTACCGATGCCGGTCGACCAAAATTTGGAGGAGATCTTGAGTCCCACTCAGATCCCCTCCGCCGCCGGTGGCGCGCGTATCAGTACCCGCCGGATCCTGGTGGAGAACCCAATCCTGAGCACCGAGGACCTCAGCCCCGAATATCAGGAATGGTGGTCCCGCACCCGAAACCAACAAGTCGATTGGTTCGAGAACACCCTCGGCCTGAGCCTGGAACTGCGAGCCGAAGGCGCGGTGGCGATCGACCGTACCGAAGAACTGACCGACATTACTTTTCCCGGCACCGGGACCGTCAAGCACGCCTCGCTCCTACTCCTGACCACCCTTACCACCAGGGTTCGGGAAGCGGCCACCGCTTCCCTGACCCGAACATGGTGGACGATCCCGCAGGACGACATTTCCCGTGCGCTAAGAGATGTTCACGCCGGCTACAGCAAATCCTTTGCCAAGGACTACCGCGACAACCCGGACCTGCTATTAACAGAGATCGGCGACCTTCTAGTACAGATGGGTCTCATCCGGCGTACCGAATCGGGGTGGCTGATTCATGCGGCCGCCGCTCGATACGGTGTGCTGGCCAACAAGGTGAAAAGCGTAGACCCGGACGGGCTGTCACAATGACGAAACTGACGAAGGACAACCATCGGTTCCACCTGTCCCGAGCCGGTATTTTCAACGTCTGGCAGTACGACGAGCAGATCTTCGAATTTGCCGACGGGCGCCTATTGCTCCGCGGAACAAACGGGGCCGGTAAATCCAAAACGCTGGAGATGTTGCTGCCCTTCGTGTTGGACGGTGACATCGCGTCCATGGACGCCACCGGGCGCCGCGGGTCTGGCCTGAAATGGTTGATGTCGGAAGGCTCCAGTTCGGCCACCAGACTCGGCTACGTGTGGGTGGAGTTCGCCCGGACTGATACCGAGAGTGTCCGGCACACCCTGACCTGCGGTATCGGACTGCGCCGGAGCAGTTCAAGCGACACGATCAACAAGTGGTTCTTCCTCACCACGGCGCAGATCGGGCCCGGCGGGATCAGCCTCAACTCCCCCACCGGACCGCTGGCCATGGCTGCGCTTCGCGAGGCACTGGGCGCGGACGGCCGGGTCTTCGACAAGCCAACTGAATTCCGAGCCGCCGTTGGCAGCACACTTTTCGGCTTGGATACCCAGCGATACGCCGAGTTGCTGCGGCTGCTGTATTGGCTCCGACGACCACAGGTCGGGGAGGACATCGACCCGCGCAAATTGGCTGCGATGCTGTCCGATGCCTTGCCGTCGCTACCCGAACAGGCTGTCCAGCAGGTCGGTTCGACGCTGGACGAGCTGACCACTTTCGGCGAGCGGATTGCCCGGCAGGAAAGCGCGCTCACCGAATTACGCGCCCTGGAGACCGTGCACCGTCGGTACAGCGCAGGGGTATTGCGTGACACCGCGCAGTCGCTCCTGACCGCTGATCATGAGGCTCGTCGTAGCGCTCGAGATCTGAAGCGCCGTGACCAACTTCGAAAGCAGCTCGACCAGACGTTGCGGGCGGACAAGGAGCAGCGAGAAGCGGCCCAGCACGCGCATGGCCGGGCCGAGGCCACTCTGCGAGAACTCGAGCGAAGCCCGGAGGCCGACCAACAGCGCAATCTCAACCTGATGGCGCAGAACGCCGCGAGCCTGCGAAACACGGCGGACCGCAGCGCACAGCGAGTCGCTGACGAAACCAAACGCGCCGAGGCTGCGGCCCGGCAGTTGGGATCGGCAGCCGCACTGAGCCAGCGCCAGATCGACGGGCAACACCAACAGCTGCAACGACTTTCCGGGCTGCTCTCCCGGTTGGGAACACCGACCGGACTGACGCTGATGGCGCCTGCAGTACCCGCGGTGACCCGGCTTCCGCAGCATGTCGCTGAGTTTTCTGGCCCACCCAACGATTTGGCGAATCTGGTTCGGATCCGTTGGCAAGAGGTCGGTACCGAGGTCGACGGGCTGGGCTCGGCGCTCACCGCTTTGATTGCACTGCTGGAGGAGACCTCGCGGGCCGTGGCCGACGCCGAATCAGCTCGGCAGGCGGCCGACCAAACCGGTGAAGCGGCCGCACGCGCCGATGCCGCGCTGGAAGTGGCCGAGAGTCAGTTGGGCCAAGCCGTTTCAGCAGCGCAGGCAACTGAGGATGCCTATTCCACCGAACTGGGAAACTGGACCGGTTCTGCTGCGGTTGCTGACCTGGACCTGTCGCTGATTGTTGATGCGACTGATCGCGATCAGGACTGGATCCGGGCGCTGCCCACGCTGGCTCGAGAAGTTACTGCTGGACGGGAACGGGCACTTGCGGATAGCGGTGCCGAGCAGCGAACTGTGGCCAGGCAGGCTCGGGCCGCCGAAACCCGTTGGCGCAGTGCTTATCAGGACGTAGAGCTGCAGAAGGATCCGGTACCGCCGGCGCCATCCTGGGATCGGGACGATCGGGTTTCGTCGATCGGCCGGCCGCTCTGGGAACTGGTGGACGTTGCTCCCGAGGTGCGCGAGGCGGACCGCGCGGGTCTGGAAGCGGCATTGCAAGCCTCCGGTCTGCTCGATGCCTTGGTACTGCCGGACGGTCAGGTACTCGCCGCCAACACCATGGACTCCATTATTCTTGACGGAAACGGAGTTCCCGGATCAACATTGCTGGACGTTCTGGTGGCCGATCCGCCTGGTGACTCCGGCGTCGATGCCGCAACGGTGATTGCTGTTCTGGGTTCCGTTGGTCTGGCTAGTGCTGGGTTGGCTAGTGCTGGGTTGGCTAGTGCTGGGTTGGCAAGTGCTGGGTTGAGCAATGCTGATGTTCAGAGTTGGGTTTCCACCGACGGTTCGTACCGTCTCGGGGCACTGTCCGGGCGGAGCAGTAAGCCGGCCGCCCAGTATCTCGGCGCTACCGCCCGCGCAGCCGAGCGCGCCCGGCGATTGGCCGAGCTGTCAGCGCTCATCGCCGAACAGTCTGAGATTGCGGAGGTTGCAGAGCGGACCGCTGTCGAGTTCGACGAAGCCCTCTCGGCGTTGCGGCAGTGGATATCCGATGTGCCCCATGGTGATGAAGTACTACGGGCATGGCGAAGGCTGACGGAAAGTACAGATAGTCGAAACGCTGCGCAAACAACAGCGCGGCAGGCCGAGCAACTGGCGATCGCAGCCCGCTCTCGGCACGCCACGGCGCTCACTCTGGCCGCCGAACTTGCTCAGCGGGCGGGTACAACGGCGGATGCGGAGCTGGTCCGCGCTCGTACCGAGGACGCCCGGGACGCCCGCAAAACGGGTCAGGAATTATTGCGGGAGATCGGGCGCCTCGGTGAGGAGCTGCAGCGATGGGCCGAACAGTGGGTCCAGACAGCTGTCGCGGTACAGGCCCTCGAGGACGCGGCAGTGGATACGGAGGAAGCGCAGGAAGCTGCCTTGACGGCGGAGGATTCACTTACCGCAGCGCGCGCTGTCGCCGACCCCCAACTCAGTGAGCTAACGGAAAGAATCCGAGATGCCGAATCGGCAAAAGCTCTGGCCGGCAAACAATTACGACTCCTTCAGGGGGCCATCGAAAAGACCAACAACGAACTGGGGGCTGCCACCGAAGCGGTGGCAGCCGCGCAAAGTCAGACCGAGGCGGCCCAGGAACGGCTCAGTGATTCCGAGACTTCGCTGCGCAGCCTTGGACAGGTACCTGGACTCATTGACGCTGCACTTGGAGCCCAGGATCTGCCTGACTCCGAGCTACCCGGCCCGGCGGCCCTGACTGATGCGTCTCTTCGAGAAGTAGCAACGCAGTGGGTCACTGCGCTGGAGGGAGCACCGACGACCGGGCTTCCGGAGCTGATGAAGGCCGGCGAGCACGCTCGGAGCACGGCAGCCGCGGATCACAATCCGCGGGCGGTGGCCGAGACTGGCCATTGGACAGTGTTGGCCGAGAGCAATTCGGTGGAGGGACCCTTGGGCGCTGTCACCGAACGGGTTCACATCCAGGTCGACGAGAACCGGGAGCTACTTTCGGCACGTGAGAAGAGATTGTTCCAGGAGCACTTGCTCGGGAATCTGGGAGAAGCGGTGCGGCAGCGGTTGGCCGAGTCGGTCGAACTTGTCAGCGCCACCAACCGGATCCTCGGCGACATCAGCACCTCACAGGGCATCAGGGTGAAACTCGACTGGGCATTGCAGGCTGACGCTGCGGCCGGCGCCGCCGAAGCCGTCGCCCTGTTGCGCCGGATGGGCCAGCTCGACAGCGGTGAGCGAGAACGGTTGCGAGAAGTGATGTTCCAGATCATTGAATCTTCGAAATCGGCCGCGCCCGAGCTCTCCTACACCGAGCATCTGGCCGCCGCGCTGGATTACCGCAAATGGTTTGCCTTCACCGTGCGGATCACCAGACCGGAGTGGTCCGGGCAATGGCGAGCCTTGGCGCGCACCACCGGTTTGAGCCAGGGTGAGCAGAAGGTGGTGTGCTACCTGCCGCTGTTTGCCGCTGCGGCAGCTCATTTCACCTCTGTCGCGGGTGCTCGAGCGCCGCACGCACCCCGGTTCGTGTTGCTGGACGACGCATTCCCCAAGATCGACGTACACACCCATCCGTTGTTGTTCGGCCTACTCGTCGACCTCGATCTCGACTTCGTCATCACCAGCGAGAGGCTGTGGGGCGATACCGCACGGCTTCCGTCACTGGCGATCTACGAAACCTTGCGTGCACCTGGCGAGCTCGGTATCG
>JBBSUU010000087.1:0-9195 GCA_038234115.1 Mycobacteriales bacterium | reverse complement strand
TGACGAGGAAGTGGGCAAGTATCGAGCCCAAACCCTCACCAGGGGACTTGCTGTGCTGCGCACCATGGCTGACGTCCGAAAGCCGGTGACGCTACAGGATCTGCACAACCGCACCGGTATTCCGAAACCGACTTTGGTCAGGCTGCTGGCCATTCTCACCGAAGAAGCATGCACTGTCCGGTTGGACGATCGACCGACCTACGAACTCGGACCGACCGTCACCGCCATCGCTGCTGGCGTTGCAGATGACCTGCGTCCGGAGGAACTGGCGCGCCCCTACCTGGAGCAGTTGTCGACCGCAGTCGGGCACACTGCCAACCTGGGTGTGCTGAACGGTAATCAGGTGTTGCATCTTTGTGTGGTGCTGGCCAACAGGCCGATCCGATATATCGTGCACACCGGCAGTCGCGACGACCCATACTCGACCGGCCTGGGCAAAGCGCTGCTGGCCCAGTTGGACAACATCGCCGTCCAGCAAATCATCGGCGACGAACCGTTGGAGGCCAAGACCCCTCGGACCATCACCGCGCGATCGAAGCTGAAGTCAGAACTATCCAAGATCCGGCGAGCCGGTTATGCCTATGACGACCAGGAGGGCGCGCTGGGTCTGTCATGCTTCGCGGTTCCGGTCATCATTGAGGGCAGACCGGTTGCTGCACTGAGCATCTCAGGGCCGGCGGGGGAACTGCCGGCGAACCGCAGCAATGACATAGTGCCGGAGCTCAAAAAGGTCGCAGAGCAGATAGTCGCCGATCCAAGACTGGCCAGAGTGCTGACCACCATCACCCCGAACCCCTAACTCACCGCGTCCTGACCGAATTCCCGATGACCGAGTTCCACCCGAAAGGAACCCACTGCTGTGCCAGCTTTCCAGCGCGACGACGTCGCCCCCTTCGCCGTTCCGTTCAGTGCCGGCTACCGCGCCGGTGATTTCATCTTCGTCTCCGGACAGATCGCTACCAGGGCGGATGGAAGCGTGCTGATCGGCGACTTCGAAGCCGAGGTGAACCTCACCCTGGACAATGTCGAAGCGATCCTGAAGCGCGGCGGCGCGGACTTCTCCCGGGTGGTCAAGATCAATGCCTGGCTGTCGAACTCGTTGCTGTTCAGTAGGTTCAACGAGTTGTACCGGCAACGTTTCCGCGATGCACCGCCGGCTCGGACCACCGTGGTGGTCGCGTTCGCCCCTGCCGATGTCCGAGTGGAGCTCGACGCGATCGCCTACCTGGGCGAGTAGGCCACGACTGCTCGGCGCGGTAGCGATGCCTAATAGACCGGAACCACGATTTCGGCGCCGCCCTGCAGCGCTGACTGATGTGCGCAAATACCTGGCGCAGTCCAACGCGCAGCGGTGCGGGTATCCACCAGAGGCGAGCGACGTTCAACGATGCTTCGGACAAACTCGTGAACCATGAACGGGTGTGAGCCGCCATGCTGGGCACTCACGTGGACCGGCCCCGGCATCCCGGGTCCTTGATAGTTACAGGGCCGGGTGAAGGGCCGCAGGGCGGCCGGTAGCTCCTGGTTATCGTCGGCCGGCGCCAAAATACGGGTAGTAACAACGTTCCCGCGGTGCGCGACGCGCGGCCCGCCCATCTCATGCAGGGTTAGCGGGCCCTCGTTGTCAATTGGCCACTCGACGCCCAGATGTTCCCCGTACAACGAGAAACCCTCGATATAGCTGCGAGCGGTCTGAAAGAACGACATGGTGACCTCGGCCAGCATGTCGCTGCCATGGAGGGTGAACAGGCCAACCTCGGTCGGGAACGGGTTGTCGAACCCACCGGCGGTTCGATCTGGATGAAGGGTGCCGGCGCCCCGGCACTGCACAGTTTTGATCCCGGTGTCCAGCAGCGACAGCAACGGCGAGAGTGCATGGGTGACGTAGTGCATCGGCGGAAATCCCTGCCAGTAAATCGGGAATCCGTCCAGATTCTGCACGTGGTAACCCTTGTAGAGGGTCAACGATCCGAAAGTGCCGGCTCGATACAACCGGGCCACCTGCCGGTACTCCCGGGCGAAAACCGTCGTTTCCATCATCATGTAGTTTCGTTCGGCGGCCACTTGGGCTGAGATCAGCTCGTCGAGGTCCGTCAGGGTGGTGGCCATCGGAACCGCGCTGGCGACATGCTTACCAGCACGCAACACGGCGGAAACCAGGACGGCGTGGGTCATGACCGGAGCAAGAATATGGACCGCATCGATGGAGTCGTCATTGAGTGCGGAGTCAAGATCGGGGTAACCGGGACCGATCCCGTATACCCGCGCCACCTCGGCCCGCCGGGTCGCATCCGGCTCGACCAGGACCACCTCGGCCACATCCGGGTGCGCCAGGTAGATCGGTACGAAGGCCCGGCCGAACCCGAGGCCCACCACCGCGATTGTCAGGCCGTGCAAATCATCTCTCCCCTGAATGTTGGGTACCGACCGGGCTCAGATCCGATCGACGACCCCGTCATCGACCATGCTCTGCAATGAGTCCTGGGCCGCAGACAGACTCATGTCGATGTCCGCCTCCGTGTGGCTCCCGGAGATGTGATTGCGTTTGAGTGCCAATGGAATCATCAACACGCCGCGGTCGACCATCCGACGGTGGAACTGCACCGACGCCTGGGCGTTGTTCTCCAGCAGATCCCGGAACCCGGATACCGGGCGGTCGACGAAGTAGGTTGCGAAGACACCACCGAAACCCACTACCTGCGCAGCGATCTCCAAGTCTGCCAGGATGCCCCGCAGGCCGGTCCGCCAGCGCTCCCCCAGCGCGTAGGTGCGTGTATAAAAGTCTGGATTGTTCTTCAGATAGTTGATGGTGGCGATCCCGGCCGCACAGGAGACCGCATTCCCGTTGAAGGTACCCATCAGGGCGACTTTGCCGCCGGCTGCGTCGAAATGCGCCATCAGGTCTCGCCGGCCCCCGAGGCCCGCAACCGGATAACCGTTGCCCATGGCTTTGCCAAAGGTGGTCAGATCTGGTGCCACGCCGCAGATCTGCTGGTACCCGCCCAGTGCATGCCGGAATCCGGTGATGACCTCGTCGAAGATCAAAAGCGCGCCTTGCTCGGTGGCCAGCCCGCGCAGCCCCTCGATGAATTCCTGGGTTGGCACCAGGGCACCCACATTATGCGGAATCGGCTCGACGATGACCGCCGCGATCTGTTCCGGATACTGTTCGAACAGGGCTCGTACCGACTCCAGGTCGTTGAATTCGGCAATCAGGGTCGACTGCCAGGAGTCCGGCAGCATCCCGGCGGAAATCGGATCGTCTCCGTAGGCTCGTTCTTTCGGTGAAATCACGTTGCGCGCAACGGAATCACCCCACCCGTGGAAGCCGCCCTGAAACTTGATCAGGTACTTGCGGTCGGTGGCCGCCCGGGCGATCCGGATGGCGTAGGTGACTGCCTCACTTCCGCTGTTGAGGACCACGGTTTGTTCGACGCTCGGCAACACTTCGACCACGAGCTCGGCCAGAATCACCTCCGCCTCGCTGGCGCCGTAGCCGGTCAGGTCAATCGTTTTCATCGAGGCGGTGACGGCCCGCTCGATCTCCGGATGCCGGTGACCGAGCAGGATGGCGCCGAAAGCTGCGTGGTAGTCCAGGTATCTATTGCCGTCGAAGTCGGTCAGATGAGCGCCGGCGCCGGAGCGGAAGGCGTACGGCGCGCCGCTGCGGCGGGTGCCGGAATTGACGCCACCCGGAATCACCAGCTCCGCCCGATCGGCGAGAGCCTTGCTCTGATTATGACTGTCGGCACCGACCATGGTGAAAGTCATCTCGTTTGCGGTCATCGGGAGTCTCCGTGTCCTTCTATTTCGAGCTGCCGGGCACCATCGGTGCCTTAATGAAACTATGTTTCATAATCCTAGTCGGATCGTGGATGAAGCGGCCAGATTCGCTGTATTCGGGTGCCAGCAGGCGACCTTGTGCCCGCCACCTTCCGGCACCGCCAAGGGTGGGTCTTCCAGGCATTTTTCCGTCGCCTTCCAGCATCGCTTTCGGAAGCGGCAGCCCGAAGGCGGGTTGATGGGCGAGGGCACCTCGCCGGTGAGCGTGATTCGCTCGGCCCGGCCGGGCCGAATACCGGGTGCAGCCGAGATCAACGCCTCGGTATAGGGGTGCAGCGGATGTTCCATCACCTCGGCCACATCGCCGGTCTCGACGAACCGTCCCAGATACATCACCGCCACCTCATCGGAGACGTGCCGCACTACTGTCAGATCGTGGGAGATGAAGATCATCGCCATGTCGAACCGCTTCTGCAGATCGCTGAACATGTTCAACATCTGCGCCTGCACCGACACGTCAAGGGCCGACACCGGTTCGTCCAGCACGAGCAGATCCGGCTGGGTTGACAATGCGCGGGCGGTACCGATCCGTTGCCGCTGCCCCCCGGAGAATTGGTGCGGGAAGGCCTGTCGATGCCGATCCTGCAGTCCGACCGTCACCAGGAGCTCGCTGATCTTGGCCTCGATATCGGACTTCGTCATACCTTGCGCTCGCATGGGTTCGGCAATGATCTGGCCCACTGTCATCCGCGGGTTCAGCGCAGAATAGGGATCCTGGAACACGATCTGCATGTGCTTGCGGAGTTTGCGCAGGTGTTGCCCGCTGGCGTGGGTGATGTCCTCACCATTGAGGAACACCTGCCCGCCGGTGGATTCCTGGAGCCGCATGATGGCCCGTGCCGTGGTGGACTTTCCGCAGCCGGACTCACCGACCAGACCCAGCGTGTGCCCGCGTACCAACTCGAAGCTGACGCCGTCCACCGCCTGCACGATTCCCTTTTTGAGTCCCTGGCGAACCGGAATGTGCACCTTGAGATCCTTGACCTCAACAACGATTTCAGGCTTTTCACCCGAGCTACTCGCGGTCCGGCTTTCAGAAATATCCACGGGCTTGATCATCGGATGGCTCATAGGGCTACCTCCATCATCTCCAGCTCATCGCTGCGGTGACACGCTGCCTGGTGACTCGGACCCACGGTTCGGAGCTCGGGCTTTTCGATGGCACACAGCGCCAACCCGTTGCGTTCGGTGCACCGTTCCACAAAGTTGCACGCCTTGGGAGGATGCAGCATGTCCGGCGGTCGACCGGCGATCGTGAACAAGCGCTCCTCACGACGGCCCCAGCCGGGACGGGCTCGCAGGAGCGCCCTGGTATACGGATGCCGAGATTCACTGAAGATCTCCGCCGACGTAGCCCGCTCAGCGATCTGCCCTGCATACATCACCAGGACCTCGTCGGCGATCTCGCTCACCAGGGCCAGATCGTGCGAGATCATCACGATTGCGCAACCGCGCTCGGCCTGCGCCGTGGCCAATAGGTCAAGAACCTGCGCCGATACCGTCGCATCCAGGGATGCCGTCGGTTCGTCGGCGAAGATGAGATCGGGTTCGTTCATCAGACTCATGGCAATGACCGCACGCTGCCGCATCCCGCCGGACCACTGATGCGGATATTCATCGGCGCGTCGTTCCACATCGGGCACTCCCACGGCCTCCAACATTTTCAGAACCTTGGCCCGCACCTGTGCCGAGGTCGCCGATCGGTGGTGATACTCCACGGTCTCGCCGAGTTGCTTGCTGATCCGGTCCACCGGGTTCAACGCCGTCATCGGGTCCTGGAAGATCATCGCCATCTTGTTACCGCGCAGTTCGCGCATCTGCGACTCCCGCAGGTCAAAGAGCTGCTGGCCCTGGAAGCTGATTCCGCCGCCGGTTATCTTTGCATTGGACGGCAGCAGACGCATGGCCGCCAGCACCGAGGCCGACTTCCCGCATCCGGACTCGCCGACGATCCCCACCATGGAACCTGCTTCGACGCTGAAGCTGACGCCGCGCAGCGCGTGCACCGGGCCGTCCATGGTGGCGAAATCCAGGTGCAAATCTTTGACTTCCAAGAGGCTCATCGGCTGGACTTCGGATCGAGGGCATCGCGCAGACCATCTCCGATAAAAATGACGGAGATGGCGGTGACAGTGATGGCTACGCCCGGCGGGATCCAGAGCCATGGCATCCCAGAAATCACTGAGAACGACTGCGCTGCCTGCAACATGTTGCCCCAGCTTGCCTGCGGGGGCACCACACCCAGGCCCAGATAGGACAGTCCGGCCTCGGACAGGATGGCGCCGACCACCATCACCGAGCCGGCCACCGTGACCTGCGGGATGACCGCCGGCAACAGGTGTCGGACCTGGATGGTCACCGATTTGGTGCCGGCGGCGCGCGCCGCCTGGACGTAGTCAAGTTCGCGAACCTGCAGCACGACGCTGCGGGCGATCCGGGCCGCGATCGGCCAAGCGAAGGCGGCGAGCAAGATCACCAGCAGGGGCAGCGACGGCCCGATGATGCCGCCCACCACGATCACCACCAGCATGGCGGGAATGGCCATGAAAAGGTCAGTGGTGCGCATCAGCACGGTGTCGGCGGCGCCTTTGAGCCAACCGGAGACCACTCCGACCACCGTGCCGATCACCATGGCGGACAAGGCGGTGGCGAACCCGACCAGCAGCGAGATTCGGCCGCCGGAAAGCAATCTGGCCAGTACATCTTGGCCGAGGAGGTCCGTTCCCAGCAGATGGTCAGCCGACGGTGGTTTTCGACTCTGCAGGAGATCCTGATCGGTGGGACCATATTTCAGGAATAGCGGGACGACGATCACCGCCAGCAGCAGCAGCAGCAGTACCACCACCGATATCCGAGCACCGATATTGGCCCAGAATCGACCGAGCGAGAGCGACAGCGGACTTCTGGCGGCAGGTATCGACGTGGACGTATCCGCGATTGAGATGTCTTTCTCGACGTCTTCAACGAGCTGGGGCAGGTCTGGCATCAGGGTCATGACAACCTCACTCTCGGGTCGACGCGGCGGAGCAGCAGATCTGCGGCCAGGTTGCTGAGCACCACGACCACGGCCACCAGCAGACCGAACCCGAGAACTACCGGGTAGTCACGGAATTGAATGGCGCCCAGGGTCAACTGTCCCATCCCCGGCCAGGCGAAGACCGCCTCCAGTACTACTGCACCGGACAGCAGGCTGGGCACGGACATCATCAAAATGGTAACCAGCGGTATCAACGAGTTTCGAAACGCTTTTGCTCTGGACTGGCCGACCGTGGACCCCTTGGCGATTGATGTTCTGACGTAGTCCTTGTCCAGCTCTTCCAGCAGGCCGGCGCGGACGTACCGCATGATGGTGGCGGCCTGCAGCACGGTCAGCACCGCGACCGGCAGGATCAAGTGGCGAATGTGATCCCAAAGGCCGCCGTCGCCGGGCACCGTCATCCCGGACGACGGTAGCCATCGCAGCTTTGCGGCGAAAAGGAAGATGCCGAGCATCCCGAGAAAGAACGCCGGGATGGCCAGGAAGGTGAGAGCCCCTGCGCCGAGCAGATAGTCGGCGGCAGTGCCCTTGCGGGCGGCAGCGAACCGGCCGAGCGCGACGGCAACGATGGTCCCGATCACCAGACCGAGACCCATCAACTGGATCGTCGGGCCCATCCGCTGCAGCAGTAACCCCAGAACCGGGACGTTGAATTGGAAGGAGGTACCGAGGTCGCCGGTGATGACTTTGCCAACCCACGTCCCGTATTGCACGATGAGCGGCTGGTCCAGCCCGAACTCCGCGATCTTTGCTGCGATCAACGGACCAGAGGTGCCAACCTGATCCGGCGGCACCAGCGAGGCGATGGGCCCGCCCGGCGCCGAGTGACTGAGGAAGAACAACCCGACCGTCACCACCCAGAGGACGAAGATCATGGTGGCAAAGCGGATGAGAAGGTAACGGGTCATGCTCGGTTCCTCTCCGGTCAGATGCTGCGTGCCGGGTGCTCGAGGGCATCTCGGCGCAGTACCCCGACGGACCTGCCGTCGGGGTACTGCAATGATTGTGCCCTAGTCGAATGGCCCTAGTTCACAGTCCAATCCGCTATCGATATCACGGCGTTCGACATGCCTTCACCGCCGACGAATCCACCGGTGATCTTCGAGCTCAACGCAAATGTGCGCTGGGGACGAGCAATCCACAACATCGGAACATCGGTGTTTTCCACCACCGCGGCCTGGCTGAAGAAGTCCAGCCGCTTGGCCGGGTCGCTGGTCGACTTCGCTTTCGCGAACAACCCGTCCAGTTCCTCACTGCAGTAACCGGGCAGGTTGGCGCCGGCCGGGAAGATGGTTGCGCAGGAAAGGATTGGACCGTCGATGTAAGGATCGACGACATAGTTGCCACCGCCGTACAGGAAAATATCGTAATCGCCCTTGAGGGTCTCGGTGACCTGCGCCTGGTCGATCTGCTTGATCGAAGCGTTCACTCCGATGTCCTGCAGGTTCTTCAGCACTACCTGATCGACCGAGGCGCGCTGGGCGTTGTTATTCGCCTCGACGATCTGGATTGGCTGATTAGGGTCCCAATTCGCCTGCTTGAGCAGAGCTTTGGCTTTCTCGACGTCGTACTCGTAGGTATTCAGACCTGACAGGTCCAGACCGGCGGCCACGAACGAGGTGTTACTGGGCTCTGCCTGTCCGCTGTAGATCGAGGCAATGATGCCGGCGCGGTCGATCGCGGTCAGGAAGGCCTGCCGAACCAGTTTGTCCTGCAGATAGGGCTTACGAATGTTGACGGTGTAACGATCAAATCCCGGCGAGAGATTCTTGGACAGGGTGATGCCGCTAACTCCCTCGACTGCCGCGAGATCGGTGGGCGCGATCAGCGAGACATCCATCTCGCCGGAGGACATCTGCTGGGTGGCCACATCCTGGGAAACCAGGCTCTCGATCAAGGTTTCGAACTTCGCCGGTGTGCGGGCGTACTCATTGCGGGTAAATTCCACCCGCTGTCCCGGGAGGTTGGCCTTCATCACGAACGCTCCGAGGCCGGGGGGGCCTCCTGGTTGCGTCCAGATGGGGTTGTCGAGCAGTGACGCGGGATCGACGTCCTTGAGCGCATGCTCGGGGAGGATGTAGTAGATCGCCGACAGGAGGAGGTAGAGGAATCCCGAATTGGGTTCGGTCAACGCAAACTTCACCTGGTCATCGCCGACCTTGGTGATGCCGGAAATAGTGGTAGCACTTCCATCTGCCACCGCCGCATAGCCCTCGATCGGTGCGAGCTGACTGGCCAGCGGTGCCTTGACCGCCGGATTCGCGAAGGTATTGAACGTGTACAGGATGTCGTCTGTCGTCAGGTCGACCCCATCC
>JBBSUU010000086.1:0-9196 GCA_038234115.1 Mycobacteriales bacterium | reverse complement strand
GTGATCCGGTGCAGCGCCCGGGGCATTGGGGTCCGGTTCGTGCTCTTGGTGTGCGCTGGCGTCAGGCACCCCGTTGTCGGTCGAAACTGACTGCCCATTGCTGTTGCCGTTGGTAGAACCTGTCGGGACCGGAGCACGGTCGCTTGTTGCGTTTCGTTCCGGCCGGTAAAATTCTGAGGCCATGGAGCAGATGAAACCAGGGGTGCAGTAACCGCATTGGGATCCGCCGCGGACAGCCATCTCGTATTGCACCGGATGCAGTTCCTCCGGTGTACCCAAACCCTCGGCCGTCAGCAGTTCCTGGTTGTCCAGGCTCGCGGCCGGCACCAGGCAGGAGTTGATCGCCGTCCAGCGACTGCGGTCAGGTCCGTCCGGCTTGGCCACCAGCACCGCGCAGGCGCCACATTCGCCTTCGGCGCAGCCCTCTTTACTCCCGGTCAACCCCTGGCTGCGCAACCACTCGAGAAGGGTAACGTGCCCGCCGACGTCACCGATGTTGACGCTCTGGCCATTGACTGTCAGCTGCGGCTCCACCGAACACTCCCATCCAAGATGACAATGACTGGCAGTCAGATTTCGACGTTATGCAACCATTGCAGACAGGTCGAGCGTAGTGGAAATCCAATGATCAGTGCCGTGGCCGCTGGAATCTCGGTTCCGCGATGCGAAACCGCGCTCTACCGGGGGCACCACACTGATCAAAGTCGGCGAAATCGGTTGTTTGAACCGACTTGTGCCGACTTTCATCAGTGCCCTTGAACGAGAGCCGTGCCGGTGTATCAGCGCCACCGCTCGACCAACAACACCGCTCGATCAACAACGGGACTCTGTCCGGAACGGGGCTGCGTCAGGACTGGCCAACCACTGCCGCTACTCGGTCCGCGATGCTCGCCGCCATTTCAGCCGTGGCGGCTTCCACCATTACTCGGACCAACGGCTCCGTGCCGGAGGGGCGCAACAACACTCGTCCCGAACCGGCCAGTTCAGCTTCCGCGGCCGCAACTGCAGCTGCCACCGCAGGGGAGCAAGCAACGGCAGCCTTATCGGTCACCCGGACATTGACCAATGTCTGCGGGAACATTGTCACCAGAGAAGCCAACTGGGACAACGACTTTCCGGTTATTGACATCTGCGCCATCAGATACAAAGCAGTCAATAGGCCATCACCGGTGGTGGCATGTTCAGACAGAATGAAGTGCCCGGACTGCTCACCACCAAGTGTGTAGTCACCGGCACGCATCTCTTCGAGCACGTATCGATCGCCGACCCCTGTCGTGCGGACATTGATCTGCGCCTCGGCCATCGCTTTGTGGAAGCCGAGGTTGGCCATCACCGTCGAGACGACCGTGTTGAAAGCAAGCTCACCGCGGGCTTTCATCGCGGTGGCCAAAATGGCCAGAATCGCATCGCCACCAACATCGTTCCCGGCGGCATCAACAGCCAGACAACGGTCGGCGTCGCCGTCGTGCGCGATCCCCAGGTCCGCGCCGTGCTTGACCACGGCGTCGCGCAGTCCACCCAGATACGTCGATCCGACGCCATCGTTGATGTTGAGGCCGTTTGGCTCGCCGGCGATGACGATGACCTCGGCGCCGGCTCGGCGATACGCCTCGGGCGCCACCGTCGAAGCCGCACCGTGCGCGCAGTCCACGACAACACGCAGACCCGCCAACGAATGGGGGGTGGCCACGAGGAGGTGATCCAAGTAACGCCGCGACGAGTCCTCGTAGTGCTTGATCCGTCCGATGCCGGCTCCCACCGGAAGCTCGCGAGCAGCACGACCGGCGTCGCTCATCCCAACCTCGATGGCATCCTCGATGGTGTCGTCGAGTTTGTGACCACCGGCGGAAAAGATCTTGATGCCATTGTCCGGCATCGCGTTGTGCGAGGCAGAGATCACCACACCCAGAGTGGCCCGCAGCTCGGCCGTAAGGAAGGCGACAGCCGGGGTGGGCAGCACGCCGAGAAGCAAGACATCGGCGCCGGCGGAGGCGAGTCCAGCAGCAACGGCCGCTTCGAGCATTTCACCACTGGCGCGGGGATCCCGACCGACCACCGCAATGGGACGCCGTCCGGCAAAGCCCGGATTGGTCTGTTCTGGGTCTGCAGGGATGCCAAAACTGCCCTGCCCCGACCCTTCTGACAGCACGAATGCTGCCGAAGAGGCCAGACGCAGGGCAGTTTCTGGAGTCAGGTCGACATTCGCCAGACCGCGAACACCGTCCGTCCCAAAAAAACGGGCCACGCTGATTAACGCTTGGAGTACTGAGGAGCCTTACGGGCCTTCTTGAGACCAGCCTTCTTACGCTCCTTGATGCGGGCATCGCGAGACAGGAAGCCGGCCTTCTTGAGCGGCGGACGATCGTCCGGCTCCAAGTCGATCAGCGCGCGGGCGATACCCAGCCGAAGCGCTCCGGCCTGGCCGGAGATCCCGCCGCCGACGAGGGTCGCGTGGATATCGAAAGCTTCTGCCTTCTCGAGCAGGACAAGCGGCTCTTTGACGAGCTGCTGGTGCACCTTGTTCGGGAAGTACGAATCCATGGTGCGGCCGTTGAGCGTGAACACGCCGGTGCCGGAGGTCAGGCGGACCCGCACCACAGCTTCCTTACGGCGACCAACGGTCTGGATCGGACGATCGACGACGATTTTGATCGGGGTTGCCGGGACTACGGCCGGCGGGGCGTCATCTTCGACTGCTCCGTCAACGGCGTCCAGTTCGGCGTCGTCTGCAACGCCCTCGGTGCCTTCGTTGTAAAGTTCTTCGCTCACAATTTCCTCGGGAGTATTCGGGTCGGTCACTGGGAGACCTGGATGATTTCGAACGGTTGCGGCTTCTGCGCAGCATGCGGGTGGTTCGGGCCGGCGTAGACCTTCAGCTTGCCGGCCAGGCTACGACCCAGTGGGCCGTGCGGCAGCATGCCGGTGATGGCCTTTTCGACCAGGGTCTCGGGCTTGGTGTCGAGCATCTCGCCGACGCTGCGCTTACGTAGTCCGCCCGGGTACCCGGAGTGGCGGTACAGGAACTTGGTTTCCCGCTTGTTGCCACTGATGGCAACCTTCTCCGCGTTGATGATGATGACAAAGTCGCCGGTGTCGACATGCGGGGCGAAGATCGCCTTGTGCTTGCCGCGCAGCAACTGAGCCGACTGGCTGGCCAACCGGCCGAGCACGATGTCGGTCGCGTCGATTACATGCCAGGCGTGGGTGATATCGCCAGGCTTGGGGCTGTACGTGCGCACAGGTCTGCCTCTTCGTCTTATCGCAAGGGTCTTCGGTCTGTTAGGCCAACTCAAGCGATGAAGCAAAAGTTGAGAACCTTTTCAGGTGTTCAGGAGTTGCAAGACCGGGTCAACAGATCTTTGGAACACTCTCACGCGAGCAGCCAACCCAAATCCGCAAACAGCCGTCATGCAGCATCGCTGCACACCGAAGAGTCAGATTACCGCGAAGACATGCCCAAGGTCAAAGCGAGCCACCGCCGATTGTCGCTTTGAGCGTGGAATCACTCCGACCACTCGGTCGCCGACATCTGATTCGGTGCTCTTTTGACTATCAGGCGCACGCTCTTCGTCGGATCCAGCCGGCCCACATGGAACCAATTCTGACAGAACAGTGCGCCTCACCTGTCCCGGGACATGCCCAATGGGGTACTTACCGTCATGATTGACGGCAGTTCACATCACTCCCAGCGACAGCAGGTTAGCCGGGTGGCCCAATCGGGGCATCATTGGTCATTGGGGAAGTAGCGAGGCACCCCAGGGCTGCGAGGCCGGTCCATCGGCTTAGTTGGGGACATGAGCACGTGCGGTCTATCGACATTGACTGCATGCAGTTGAAGAACCTGGGAGAACATTCTGTGTCTGAAGCACACGCAATAACGCAAGGGAGCGGATCGATCGAGGATCAGGCCGACCACTTGGACGAAAGTCCGCAGGCTGCTACGTCCGGCGCCAACTTCGACCGTCAAGCTGCTGGCCATTCCCGCGGGTCTGCTGGTTTTGCGGCCGGCAGCCCTGGAGGGGCCACGCAAACCAAGGGCGGCCACCAACCATCGGTCTCGGCCATTGTCAGCGACGACGGTCTGGCCCAGGTGCTCATCGATGGCACAGCGCATCCGGTGTCCGGAGCAACGGTCAGTGCGAGCCGGGAGAATGTCGTTCGCTTCATCGCCGCCCGTGTTGCCTCAGAACTCGGATACGCCATCCGCGTCGATGTGGCTGACCCGGAAGGCCAGTTGGCGCTGATGATCTACCCGGATGCGACGGTGCAGGTGTTGCCACCGCAAGATGCACACCAGGAGTCGCTTGGCTCGGACTCGTATCTGCAGGAATCACCGCAGGATCTCAGTCGAGAATCGACCCCGCCGGAATCGCCGCCGTTGCAATCAGGTCCGCCGGAATCAGGTCCGCCGGAATCAGGTCCGCCGGAATCAGGTTCGCCGGGATCAGGTTCGCCGGGATCACCGCGGCAGCATTCGCGGCGAGCCGACCGGCGGCGCGCCGACCGGCGGCGCGCAGCAGAGTCGACTCCTGAGGTGGACGCGGTGCTACCCAATCATGGCGTTGCTGGCGAGTTTGCCCCCCGCGCCGCCGCCGCCAAGGAATTCGCCGCGGTGGTGGCTCCCGCGGTGGCATCGGGTGACTCGCTGGTCGGGCATTCGGATGTAGCGGCTCACATCGATGTGGCGCAACCGATTGCAACCCCGGCACAAACTCGACCCGCATCGCCGTTGGCCCTTTCGGCTCTGAAGCCGCTCGCCGCTCCGCGCCCGGTAGAAACGCCGGCGCTACAAACACCCGTGACCGAGACGGTGGGGGGAGCTTCGGCCACACCTGAAAGTCCCATCGAGCTCCTCACCCACGCGGGCACGAGTCATGATTCCGAAACCGGTAACGATGAGTCCGCTACCGCGGGGAAAGCGGACCGGCAATTCGTCGCCGCCCCCAACATCACTCAGCGATCAACCTCACCGCACCCCACTTCTGATTCACCCACAAACGGTGGACCGCCGGGGGGTCAACGATCCTTCCCGCTTGGATTTTCGCCAGTTCCAGAACCTGGTGCCGCGGCCTTCCCGGTCGCACCGAATGTTCTCCCCGACGCTTCGCCGCTACCGCCGGAGTCACTTCTGAAATCTGACCACGGCGAATCTTCGGCCCCATTCGCGCCGCCGAGACAGCCCACTGTGGGGCACCACGCCGCACCACCACCAGCACCCGCACCAGCACCAGCACCAGCACCAGCAGCCTCGCCGGCCACGACAGCCATGCCGGCGCCCGCAGCGCCGGCCAGAGCGGTGCCGGCACCGGCGCCAACACCGGCGCCCAGCTCGCAACCGGCAACACCGTCGGTGCCGGAGTCGCTGCCAACGTTGGACAGCCTGCTGGCCGCCCGACCGGTATCAGTGGGTGGACCGGCCCAGATAGGTTGGCAGGGAGCGCTTCGACGCATCACCGGTGGCATCATCTCGCCCAAGGCCGGTCCTACCGAAGTCACCCATCGCGAGGCTGTCGCTTCGGTGCAGCGCAGTCTTCGCGGGCCTCGGACCGTTGTTGTGGTCAACCCGAAAGGTGGGGCTCACAAGACAACGGCCACGCTGCTGATTGCTGCCACCTTCGGCATCCATCGCGGTGGCTACACCTTGGCGTGGGACAACAATGAAACTCGCGGCACCCTCGGTTGGCGTGCAGCCCAGACCCGCCACGCCAACACGGCCGTTGACCTGCTGCGCGATCTGGAACGGTTCGAGGATGCCCGCAGTGCCCGGGTCGGCGATCTGGACAACTACGTCCGTACCCAGGGCAACGCCCAGTTCGACGTGTTGGCCTCCGATGAGGATGCGGCTTCAGCAGCGTCCATCGACGGCGATGCCTTCTTGGCTTTGCACAGCAGCTTGTCCCGGTTCTATCGAATCCTGGTCGTGGACACCGGTAATAACATGCGGGCCAGCAATTGGCAGGCAGCGGTCAACAAGGCTGATCAGTTGGTGATCGTATCCACCATTCGCGAAGACACGGCGCAGTCTGCCGCCTGGTTGTTGGACGGGTTGCGCGCATCGGGTCAGGAGGAAGCTGTTGCAAATGCGGTAACGGTATTGTCTGCCCCCGCCAAAAATATTGACCGAGAGCTGTCCGCCCGGCTGCACACTCACTTCGGTAAGCTCACTCGCGTGGTTCTCGACGTACCGCATGATCCGGCTTTGGTCGCAGGCGGACCTGTCAATATCGAGACGTTGGCCGGGTCAACTCGTGAGTCGTGGTTGCATGTCACCGCCGCCGTAGCCGAAGGCCTGTAATTTGTTGATTCACGTGCTTCCATGCTGACCGGGCTGATCTTTGCCGTCCTGGCCGCGCTGCTCTCCGGGGGCGGATCTATTTTGCAATCGCTCGGCGTGGCACGAGCCGGGCGAGCAGAAGGTTCCACTCACTCGGCGAATGCGCTGGCCGCCCTGCGCCATCAACCGCTCTACTTCACCGGCCTCCTCTGCGACATTCTCGGATTTGTCGCCGCAGCAACGGCTTTGCATCGATTGCCGCTGTTCTTCGTTCAATCGGTAGTCGCCTCGAGTGTCGGTGTCACCGCATTGATCTCGGTCCTGATGGGGACGCGCCTGGGTCGCGCCGGCTGGACCGCTCTGGGGGTGGCCGGCATCGGTTTGGTCCTACTTGCAATCTCGGCCAACCCCGGCCCCTCAATCCCGTTGACACCGCTATGGCATTGGATTCTCCTGCTCGGGGTTATTCCGATCTGCGGTGTCGGCGCAATTGGCTACCGCGTCCATCGGCGTTGGTCGGCGCCCGTTCTCGCCTTTGCAGCCGGCCTGAGTTTTGCCAATGTGGCGATCTCGGCGCGCTCGTTCCATGCGCCGGACGAGTTGTGGCGCCTGATAACCGAACCGGCGGCCTGGGCGATCGCCGTCAACGGTGGAGCGGCTGCGGTTCTGTTCGCCTTGGCACTCCAGAAGGGCGCCGTGACAACGGTGTCGGCAGTCGTCTTCACCACCCAAACCGTATTTCCGTCATCAGTGGGCCTTCTCATTTTGGGCGATTCGATTCGATCGGGCTTCCTGCTCCCAGCGGCTATCGGATTTTTGTTTGCGGTGGGCGGAGCCGTTGCACTCACTCGATTCTCGGCGCGCCGATCACCGATCGTCCAAGCCCGCGTCCCGGCGCGGGCGACCAGCGAGGGTAAGTCCGCGGCCTGAGATGTTGATCGGTCGTGGACAGCTGATTCGCTGCTGCTATGAGCCGGCTCAAGTCTGACCGGTGCAACCCTGGCCAGCTCTGGCCGCCTACTCGAGCACCCGAAAGGACCTGGTCTCGGCAGCCCTGGCAGCCATTGCCGCGTTCGGCGGATAGTCAACGGCGACCAGGGTCAGCCCGCGCGCCGGCGCCACATTAATGGACGAAGTCCGTTGTCGAGCAGCCAGTTTCACCGCCGGATCAGCCACCGGAACGCGGCCGTCCCCCACCGCAAGCAGTGCTCCCACCAGGGAACGAACCATCGAGTGACAAAACGCATCGGCGCTGACGTCGATGACCAGCACGCTGCCGGGCTCGTCGAGTCTGACGATGTTGAGTTGCTGCAGTTCTCGCACGGTCGAGGCGCCCTCGCGCGGCTTGCAGTAGGCAGCAAAGTCATGCAGACCCACCAATCCGCTCGCGGCTTCATTCATCCGGGCCAGGTCCAGCGCACGTGGCCAGCCCAGTGTGTCGAAGCGGCGCAACGGTTCCACTCCCGACGGTGCGTCGGTGAGCCGGTAGCGATAGTGCCGCCGCATTGCGGAGAATCTGGCATCAAATCCGTCGGGCGCCTTCGTTGCCCGGCGCACCCGAATATCGGATGGGAGAACTCCGGCCAACCTGCGCACCAGCCCCCGCAGCGGCTCGACCAACGCGGTAAGGTCGGCGCCGGCTTCGGTGGCCACGACGAGATTGCCGTCGTCTTCGGGTGATTTTCGGCGGGGTGCCAAGGCAAGCAGGGCATCCAGGTCGATGTCGATGTGGGCCACCTGACCGGACGCGTGGACACCGGCGTCGGTGCGACCGGCGACAACGAGTGCGATGGAACTCCGCAGCAGGGTCTCCAACGCCGACGTGATTTCACCGGCCACCGTGCGCAGGCCGGGTTGTCGGGCCCATCCGGAGAAGTTCGTACCGTCATAAGAGAGATCAAGCCGCAGCCGGATGAGCCTGCTCCCCCGGTATTCCGATGACGAGTCCGGGGTCTGGGGATCTGCACCGCCGGCGACCCGGTCGCGAGGGGGGGCGGCTGCGGAATCGGGTGAAACATCTTCAGGCACAGCAGAATCTCCCGGATATAACAATGGCCCGTTGCCGCAGGGAAACCCCCACGGCAACGGGCCAGCGTAGTTGAGAACTACTTCTTGTCCTCGTCAGCAGCTTCAGCAGTGTCTTCCGAGGAAGCGACCTCTGGCGCTACTGCTTCGTCAGATGCAGCGGCTTCGTCAGCTTCGACAACCTCGTCGGCGGCAACGTCGGATTCAACGACCTCGTCGGTCGAAGTCTCATCAACAGCCGTCTCGTCGACAGCGGTCTCGTCAACGGCAGCGGCATCGGACTTCTTGCCCTGTTTCGGACGAGCGGCGTTGCTGGAGGTACCAGCAGCGGCGCGGCGGGTAACCCGGCTCGCAGCAGAAGAAACAGTCTCTTCCTTGACGAGTTCGATGATGGCCATCGGAGCATTGTCGCCCTGGCGAGCCAGCGTCTTGATGATCCGGGTGTAGCCACCGTTGCGGGTTTCGAAGGAAGGTGCGATTTCGGCAAAGAGCTTGTGC
This sequence comes from Mycobacteriales bacterium, assembly GCA_038234115.1. Classification (GTDB taxonomy): domain Bacteria; phylum Actinomycetota; class Actinomycetes; order Mycobacteriales; family Nakamurellaceae; genus Nakamurella. The sequence continues at coordinate 399 of JBBSUU010000086.1, read as the reverse complement.
ACCACGTTCTTGTCCCGGATGACCTTCAGAATTTCACGACGAGCGTGCAAATCTCCACGCTTGGCAGTGGTGATCAGCTTCTCGGCGTAGGGACGAAGGCGCTTGGCCTTGGCCGTGGTGGTCTTGATCTTGCCGTGCTCGAACAACGACTGCGCGAGGTTGCGCAGGATCAGGCGTTCGTGCTGCGGCGATCCACCGAGGCGGGGGCCCTTGGAGGGAACTGGCATGGTGTTGCTCCTTGTAATCGTGTCCGCACTCGTGGCGAGTGCGGGGCGGGCGGTTGGGCGGGCGGGCACAACCCGCCCCCCCCGGGTTGCACAAGTTTGTGGGGGGGTGGGCCACGGCCCCCCCGCCCCCGGGGGGGGGGGGGGCCCAAAACGCTGGTTGGGGTCAAACCGT
>JBBSUU010000085.1:0-9224 GCA_038234115.1 Mycobacteriales bacterium | reverse complement strand
CGGCCCGTAGCAAAGTGGCCAAAATCCGCACCGCCGTGGTTTTCCCAGCTCCATTGGGACCCAGCAAGCCCAGTACGGTGCCCTCTGGGACAGCGAAATCGACCCCGGCCAATGCGGTATTGCCCTTGAATCGTTTGACAAGGCCTTCGACCTCGATGAGTTCGCCCATACGAGCAAGATACGAGAAACCACCGACAATGGCATCCAGGTAGAGCTAGCGCAGGACCGCTTCCAACCGTGCGATGAAAATCCGCTGGCCAACAACGAGCTTGTCCAACGCGTCGGCCGCGGCGAACCATTGAACCCGATCAAGTTCCGGGTAGTGCTGGAACCGGCCACTCCCCGGCGGCCACTGCATTTCAAAAGTTCCCAGCGTGACAGCCGCGGGATCAAGGTCGCCCTGGAGCGCCCAGACCGTCACGATCTTGCCTCCGGACTGTTTGATGTCACCCAGCTCAACCAGATCACCCGGCGGCACCGCCAGTCCCAACTCCTCCTGAAACTCTCTGCGAGCAGCAGCTTCCGGCTCTTCGGTCACCGGGTCACACTCACCCTTGGGGATGGACCAGGCCGCGGCATCCTTGCGGGCCCAGAACGGGCCGCCCATATGGCCGATCAAGACCTCGAGTCCGGAGCGGCCGATCCGGTAGAGCATGATCCCGGCACTGCGCTTTCCTGCCATCACCCGAGTGTGCCGCATCGGCACCCACCCGAGTCTGACGCGGGCTCGCCGATGCAGGCGGCCGCAGCCGAGTGGTCGAGTCCGACAGGTGTGCATCGACTGCCGGTCGGGTAGAACGTGCAAATGACAAGTGGCAAGAAGAGCGATGACGATGAGAGCACCTCCCAGCGGGTGCCTCCGCACATCCGACTGGGTAACAAGGGCCTGGAGGTGGCCGAGACTGTTGTCTATGCCGGAATAGCGATCCTGCTGATCATCACCGCGCTGTCGCTGTTGGTATTGGCCGCCCGCGAACTGATCCCTCTCTTCGGTGCGGACGCCACCGGCGGCCAGGTGGCGATCAAGGTGCTTGACACCCTGCTACTCGTGTTCATCGTTGTGGAGTTGCTCTTCGCGGTTCGGATCACGATCGCCAAACGTGAGCTCATTGCGGAGCCTTTCCTGCTGGTCGGCATCATCGCCTCGATCAAGGAAATTGTGGTGCTCTCGGTCAAGGCCGCAGACGACATCGGCAAGGGCAAGACATTTTCCGATTCGATGTGGGAGATCGCGATCCTGGGTGTCCTGGTGCTCTTGCTCGGCCTGACTGCCTTCTTGCTGCGCCGCAAGGAACGTGAGCCCGATGAGGCCTCGGGTTATTGATGTGAATGGTGCAGGTGATTCCTAAACAGTCGACTTTTTGGGGCCCGCCGGCAGGATGCCCGGCAGCGCCGAAACGGCAACCTGCCAACAGGCATCAGCTTTTGTAAGATCTACACCGCGATCGCCAGCAGCACCGCAGATGCTGCCGACGCCATCGCTCGGAGGTGGTTCATTCGCGTCCATTCACGTTGGTATGTCTGCCACTTCGCGGCCGATTCGTACACGTCGGCATCCACTGCCAACAGTGCATTGTTACGCGGTACATGGTAGGCAACTGTGAGCACAAAGGATCCGAAAACGTAAGCAGCACAGGCTATCAGCGTCAGCAGCGCACCCGGTTCGTCGAGTCCGGTGACTGACCACACCCCAAGACCCAGGCTCAGGGCGGCGGTTCCGATGAACACCACCATGAAGAGCGGCCTGATGGCGGCCGCGTTGATTGCTTGCATCGCCCGGATACCCTCCGCCGGCACAAGCTTGCGCAGCGCCGGCATCACCATCACGGAAAACACGAAGAAGGCACCGCCGACGAGACCGCTCCCCCCGCAGGTGAGCAAAACCAGCACATCGAAAGCAGTTCCCATGCCGCCAGCGTGCCCCAGCGTGCGGCCGATCGCCAAAACTTCTCGATGCCAGAACTTTCAGCCCGTGGTTTCGAGCGGCGGTGATGAACAATCGTTGAGTTGATTGCGCTCGGCTGCACCACTGGCTCGCCAGATTCAGGCGGGATTGTTCGAAAGTGATTGCCGGGCAGAGGTTTTCGAACTATTCACTCAGACTGGGATTGTCCGCCTGGATACTGTCACCTCCTTGAGCACGTCCGGCAGAACCGCCACCCCGATCCCAGCCCCGGTGGGTACCTCTAGGTGACCGTCAACAAGTTCGAAAGGCGCGGTGATGTCTTGGGCAAAGTAGCGACTGGAGGCGGAAGTGTCGCCTGGCAGGACAAAGTTGGGCAGCGCCGCGAGCGCTACGTTGGGAGCCCGTCCGATGCCACATTCGAGCATGCCGCCACACCACACCGGTACCCCGTTGGCCTGCGCAACATCGTGAATACGACGCGCCTCCAGATACCCACCCACTCGGGATGGCTTGACGTTGATCACGCTGCAGGCACCCAGCGCGATCGCCGTCGCGGCATCTCGGGCCGACGTGATGGACTCATCCAGACAGATGGGAGTGGTGATCAGGGTCGCGAGCTGAGCATGGCCGCGCAGGTCATCTTCAGCCATGGGCTGTTCTATCAGCAGCAGGTCAAAGGGGTCGAGGCGAGCCAGATGTCGGGCATCGGAGAGCCCGTAAGCAGTATTGGCGTCGACCTGCAGCAGCAGTTCATCACCAAATCTCTCCCGCACCGCGCGTACTGGCTCAATATCCCAACCCGGTTCGATCTTGAGTTTGATGCGCACATAGCCCTCGGCGACGTACCCGTCGACAGCGTCCAACAACTTCGGAATGGAATCCATGATGCCGACCGATACACCGGCGGGGACGCGATCCCGCACCGCACCGAGGTACCGGCCGAAGGAGAGATCAAGCCCCTTGAGTTCGGCGTCCAGAATTGCGGTCTCCAGAACATGCTTGGCCATCGGGTTGCCCTTGACCGGCGCCAGGGCAGATTGCACGCGCTCGGCCCCGAGCTTGTCACCCAGCGCTGCCAACCGCGGGACCAAGTGATCGGCCAGGACCATCTCGCAGCCGGCCAAGAACTCCTCGCTGTACAGCGGTTCCGGCTCGGCCCCGCATTCGGCCCACCCCTCAGCGTCATCTGTTTCCACCCGCAGCAAGAACGTGTCCTTGTGATGCGAGGTGCCGAACGAGGTCCGAAACGGCACCACGAGCGGAATTTTCACGTAATACAGTTCCACGTTTTTGAGTCTCATGGTCTGTCTCCCGGAGTAAGTAGGTAGTAATTCTGGCGGGTCATGGTGGTGGCCACCAGTCCGTTGGCGAAAGCCGCTTGGAACGCCTCCCGCGTGGCGAACCGCCACTGCCTGGCCGCATCGGGGTCCACCCGCCGCACGGTGACGATGTCAGTGGGCACCCGTATCCAGTGGCCGGCCGCGTCGTTCTGGACCATCGGCTTTCTATCCGGACCGGCGGTCATCACCTCGGCCGCTGCCGTCGGCGCTGCCAGGTCCGGCACACTTCCGGCGGCGGCGTCAATTGCGCGTTGGGAGTCCAGCACCCAGCGGGCGACGAGTCGGTCGGCGTCGTCATCGCCGTTGAGATCATCGGACATCTGGCCGTAGAAACTCACCTCATACTCGGTCGATTCGGCTCCGAGCTTGGCGAGGTTGAAACGCGCATTACGGCCTACCAGCGGATCAAAGGTCCAATGGATGAGGTTGCAACCTCGCGCCAGCGCCCACGCCCGTTGACTGAGCTTCACGGCGTAGCCGATGCCGCGGTCGGCGTTACCCGGTGCGGCGGCGGCGATCAGGGAGTACATCGCCGATGGTTTTGAGTCCGGGCTCAGGACAGCAGCCCCGACCAACCCACCGCCGCGATCGAATGCCGCCGTGGTGCACCCGCCGGCGTGCGCCAGAGAGCGCATCACCTCGCGGTTGATCGGCACTCCCTCGGTATTGCGGCCCCATACCGATTCCAGCAATTCCGACACCTGCCGAAGCTCGTCGATGTGTTCCACCGGTCGCACCACGACATCGGCCCGCTCGGCGGCTGCCGCAGCGGCGCGCTCGGCCGCCCCCACGATTTGCGCGCCGGCCTTCTCCGTCGAGTCTGAAACCCCGCAATCTTGGTTGCTCAAGCCTGCCTGCCGAACCGGACCGACACGTGCCGGCCCACCGATACGTGCTGAGCCAAGGCCACTGCGGCCAGCTGGTACTGCTTCTCGAGCGTCATCGAAATGCTGCAAACCCGGTGATGGCCTGGCCGACGACCAGGGTGTGCATCTCGACCGTGCCCTCGTAGGTGAGGACTGACTCGAGGTTGTTCATATGTCGGATGACCGGATATTCCAGGCTGATCCCGCTGGCACCCAGGATTGTCCTTGCGGTACGGCAGATCTCGAGGGACTCACGCACATTGTTCAGTTTGCCCAGGCTGACCTGATCCGGCCGTAGCGTGCCGGCGTCCTTGCGGCGACCAAGATGCAGGGCCAAGAGTTGCCCCTTGACCAGTTCCAGGGTCATGTCCGCCAGCTTTTGCTGGGTGAGTTGATAGGCCGCGATCGGTTTGCCGAACTGCTCGCGTTCCAGCGCGTACCGACGCGCCGTATCCAACGATGACCGAGCCGCGCCCAGGGAGCCCCAGACGATGCCGTAACGAGCCTCGTTCAGGCATGACAGCGGACCGCGAAGCCCACGCACCTCGGGGAAGGCCGCATGCAGCGGGAGGCGTACGCCATCGAGTACCAACTCACTGGTGACCGAAGCCCGCAGCGACATCTTGTGTTTAATCTGCGGTGCACTAAATCCCGGGGTGTTCGTGGGCACTACAAAGCCGCGGATGCCGTCCTCCGTTTGGGCCCACACCACCGCAACATCGGCAATGGAGCCGTTGGTGATCCACATCTTCCGCCCATCCAGGACCCAATCGTCGCCATCGCGGCGGGCACGGGCGGTCATTGATGCGGGGTCCGAACCGGAGTCGGGCTCGGTCAGTCCGAAGCAGCCGATCATGTCGCCGGCCGCCATCGGAGGCAGCCATTCCTGTTTGTGTTCTGCACTCCCCCACCGCCAGATCGCGAACATCGCCAGCGAACCCTGCACCGAGACCAGCGAGCGGATCCCGGAGTCCGTTGCCTCCAATTCCAGGCACGCCAATCCGTAGTCCACGGCGGACATCCCAGCGCAGCCGTAACCGGTCAGGTGCATCCCGAACAAGCCCATGGCGCCCAATTCTTTGGCCAGCCCGCGGATATCCTGAATCTCACCGCGCTCGAACCAGTCCGCCACGTAGGGGTCGATCTTCTTTTCACACAACTCGCGCACGCCGGCGCGGACTGCCCGCTCCTGGTCGCTGAGCAGGTCGTCGATCCCTGCCAGGTCGGCCGGATCCGGTATCTGCTTATCCTTGCCGCTACTCATGACATCTCTTTTCCCGCGCCGCCATCGGCGCAACAAGCGTTGATCATGACTCTCGTAGCCATGTCCGGATCTGATCGTTGTGCTCTCCCAGTTCTGGTGGCTCCCTGGGCGGTCGCACTTCGCTGACCGAGTAGCTGATGGGGTGCGCCACCTGCCGGCTACCGTCCGGGAGTGTCAGGACCGGGTTCAACCCCAGATCTTGCGCCAGCGAAATGGCCGAACCGATGTCGCCGACCACTCCCGCCGGCACGCCGGCCTCCCCAAAGGCACTCGCCCAGGTGTGTGCGTCACCGCCGAGCAGCACCTTTTCGATGGTCGCCACCAATTCGATCCTGTGCGCCACCCTGCTGGCGTTGCAGCTAAATCTGTCATCATCGGCCATTTGAGGGAGCCCCAGCACCCCGGCCAACCGACGGAACTGACCGTCATTTCCGCAGGCCACCGCTACCCTCCCATCGCGGCACCGGAGCGTCTCGTACGGCACGATGGAGGGATGCCGGTTGCCCATCCGCTTCGGACTCTGCCCCGTGGTCAGGAAGGCACTGGCCTGATTGGCCAGTGACCCCAAAAGACTGGAAAGCAGGTTGACCTCGACGTGCTGTCCCTGCCCGGTGCGTTCGCGGTGCCGCAGTGCCGCCAGGATGCCGATCACTGCGTCTTTGCAGGTCAGTATGTCCACGAGCGCTACCCCCGCCTTTGTCGGCTCGCCGTCGGCCGGACCGGTGATACTCATCAACCCGCCCACGGCCTGCACGAGGAAGTCGTATCCGGGTAATGCCGCACCGGCGCCACTGCCGAATCCGCTGATGGAGCAGTAGATGAGCTTGGGATTCACCTTGCTCACTGATTCGTAGTCCAGGCCCGATCCTTCCAACGATCCGCCGCGGTGGTTCTCCACCAGGATGTCGGCGCGATATGCGAGCTCGCGGGCGAGGGACTGATCACCGGCGTCTTTGAGATCCAGCTCAACGCTCTCCTTGGACCTGTTGGCGCACTCGAAATAGGAAGAGGACCGCGCTGTCCAGGGTGGTCCCCATTGTCTGGTGTCATCCCCGATGCCGGGCCGCTCGACCTTCACCACGCGGGCGCCGAGGTCGGCCAGCATCGTCGTCGCCAGCGGCCCTGCCAGCACGCGGCTGAAGTCAGCGACGAGCAGACCTTCCAGTGGCGCGGTCACGACGGCCAGGCTGTCCGGTCGATGCCGCAGCCGATCAGTGTCCGCAACAATGTGACCACCCCGAGGTGGATGCTCTCGTCCAAACCGTCCGAGGTGGGGTCGGTGAACCCTGTCACCCCGTCGATGAGCCCGTGCGCGCAGCAGGCTGTCAGCATTCGATGCTCGAGGGCCTCATCGTGCATCACCCGAGGGTCGTTGAGAACGGCAGCCAGTGCGGCGCAGATGCCGTACCCGCCCCAGTTGGACACGGTTGCGGGGAGGACGACGTCTGTTTCGGTGAAAGGAACAATCCCACCGCCGCACCCGCAGCCGCAGTCGCGTCCGTAGGGTAGTAGGTCCCGCAGGGCGCCCCCGTCATTTCCCATGCCGATTTCGTTGCCACCATCGCCGATACCGATCGTGGGTATGGAACGCGCCCTGCACAGTTCGATCAGACTGTCCATCGATGCGACCGTGTCGGTGCATTCGCGGCCCTGGCTCATGTGCACCCGGCCCTGTTCGTTGGCGCCGCCCTTCTCGATCGCGATGAACGCTCCTACGCTGTGTTCGAGCAGCTGGTTGGCCAAGACCGAGGCCTGCTCGCGGTTGGTGGGGTAGGCAAGAACGGCGGCTCCGTGCAACAACACGTCAGGGTTGCCGGTCTTCACTGCCTCCTGCAGCGAGAGGCAACGAAGACCCGCGGCGTGGACCACCGCCGTCATCGCCGGCACGAGTTCGGCTTCGACGAGGAGTACCGGGACGGCGCCGAGGCCGATGCTCACAGCTCGGGCCATCGCGGCTGCACCGGTCGGGCCGTCGGACTCGGCAACATTGGCGGAAACGCTCGGCCGATTGAGCCAGCCCGTCGCAATGAGCACCAGGTCGCCCTGACGGACGTGACGTTCCAACACACGTGCGGCCAACAGGCTCAGGGGTGTCCCATAGTGTTGGCGAAAATGCGGGTAGAGAAGGTCTATCCGGCCCCGACGCGGTAGATCGATCGATATCAGTCGATCGATCCGGTCGCCGATGCCCCACTTGGGGTCGCTGATCAACGAGTCTCGTTCTACCAGGGTCATACCGTTATTCCTTAATTCCATGCTGCGGAATTCACGCCAGTACCAACCACTCCGCGCAGCAGGGTGACGATTGACCTGTGCACCTCTAATGAGAGCCCATCCGCTGTCGGGCCGACCAACCCGCTGACCCCGTCGATGAGGCCCTCCCGAGCGCAGGCGCGCAGGATGTCCTCTTCCATCTCGGGGGTATGCAGCAAATCGGGGCGATCCAACAGCACCGCCAGCGCTGCAGCGATACCGTAGCCGCCCCAATTCGACACTGTTGCAGCAATGAGAATGTCAGTGCGCTGATCGGGTACCACACCTGCGCCGCACCCACAGCGACAACTGTCGGCAAAGCGCAACTTGGTGCTCAACGCTTCCGCAATGGAGCCCATCCCAATTTCATTTCCACCGTCGCCCACACCGATGGTGAGAACTCCCCGGTCCCGGCACAGGTCCACGAAGACGTCGGTCTTGGCAAGCACCGCGGTGGTTTCATCTCCCCGGCTGGTGTGGATTTGGCCACGCGAGTTGCGTCCGCCCTTTTCGATGGCCACAAATGCACCAATGTCGTAAGTAGCACACATCTCTCGCGCCGCCTCGGCGGCAAGTTCGGAATCGGTCGGAAAGGGCAGCACGGCGGCAGCGTGCAATTTACTCGTTGACGTGGTGGCCGCGATAGCTTCCGCCACAGTGGTACACCGCAGGCCGGCCGCCTGCACTGCCGCCGAAACTGCATGCACTATCTCAGCTTCGACCAGCAGCACCGGCACCGCACCCAAACCGAGGTGCAGGGCCCGCGCAAGAACGGCGGCGCCGGGTGGCCCGTCGGTTTCGGCGATCTGCCTGCTGATGTGCGGGCGGTCGAGCCAGCCGGTGGTGATAATGACCACCTGGCCGGGCCGCACGTTTTCGCTCAGTTGTTGCGCCGCAGTAGAAGTCAGGGGCGCTCCGAGGAGAGCCCTGGCCGCCGGGTACAAAAGGTCGACGACTCCCCGTTCCGGAAAATCAATGGTGATCAGGCGATCGATCATCTCACCCGCGACCGCGCACGCCTGCGATGCGCTTTCCGGTGCAGTGGTCACGGGATGACGACGGTTGTCAACGGGGCATACTGCTGCGCCCCGAAGACATCCGTGTCGCCCGCGCTACCGCTGGGCCGCTCACGACGGATCGTAAACTTGATGGCGTTGAGCGGTTCCAGCTCCAGGAACGTCACCACGCCGGCGGCATCGGTCTTGAACAGTTCGGCCACCGACTTCTCGGTCAGGGCACCGCTTTTCACTACGCGTTGGAACTTCTCGGCATCATCGAAAAAGATGTCGAAGGTAATCAGATCAACACCCGCGTTCTTGGAACGCAGTGTCTTAGCGAGATCGACAAGTCTGGTGGGGGTGGACATTTCGGCTCCTAAAGTTACGCGATGGAAGAAGAGATCGTCGTCGGAAATAGGTTCGGCAACGCTGCGGCAGGGATCGTATGATTGAGCGTCCACTCGTACGCCGGACTGGCCTGGAGTACCTCGTCATAGAGGAAGGACACACTTCCGGCGGTGCCCTTCACACTTGGCAACCGGGCGTAGAACACCTGCCGGGTAGCTGTCATTGCCACCGCGCGAGCGATATCCGCAT
>JBBSUU010000084.1:0-9226 GCA_038234115.1 Mycobacteriales bacterium | reverse complement strand
GAATCGGGTTCACTTCTTCGATCGTGACCCGAGGTTCCCACTGGGCCAGCGCTTCTCGGACCGCATGTGACATCAGGCCGATCAAGTTGGCGGTGATCGGTTCGAACATCAGATCCCAGATCCGACAACCGAACTGGGGCCGCATCAACCGCTCGCCGGGTGCGGTGGCCAGTACCACCGCCATCGCGCGGTCCAGATCCCCGGCACCGTCTGACATCCGGATGGATCCGGTGTGGTCGATCTGCAGCGGCCAGTAAAAGCCGCTACCGACGAAGGAGGCATCGTAGGTGCTGGGCTTTGCCGTCCCCGTTGTCGGGAGACTGATCTCATCCATTAGTTGATCATCACCGTCGCTCCCTTGACCATGGTCGGCCCGCCAGCGGAAAGTTCGGCCTGCGCATTGGCTTTGAGTTCCAACGCGGTGGCCGAAGCGGCCAGCTTGACACTGGCCTTCAATGTGACATTCAACCCGGAAACTTCGACGTCCGTGTCGGCCTTGAGCACGATCTTCTTGCCGGCGATGGTGATCTCGCCGGTGTCCGAAATCTTGATGGACGCGCTACCGGACTGGATGTTGATCGGAATGCCGGCGGGCACCTTGGCCTCCAGTGACTTCTTGCTCAAACTCACCACATGGGCGCCGCCGGCCAGGGTCAGCCCGATCAACTGGTCCTCCGGTGCTGTCCCGTCCCGGAACTCGACCGCGTGACCCAACCGGGAGGTGATCTGCCTGCTATTGATGGTTCCCTGCTTGACACCGAAGTCCTTCGGAATGTCCTTGCCGTTGTACAAGCCGCCGAGCACCAACGGCCGCCGCAGGTCACCGGCCTCGAATCCGACCAGAACCTCGTCGTTTATCTCGGGCAGAAACGTCAAGCCGCGGCCGGTACCGCCGCCCACGGTGACCACCCTTGCCCAATTGCTCTCCAGGGCGTCGTCAACGGAAACGTATTTCACCTTCACCGAACCCGGCGCCAAGCTCTGGGCGTCCCCGAGCGCGGTGACCACACCCACGATCAGACCGCTACCCAGCGAACTCGGGCCGGCACCGCCGAGTGTCTCCACCAGGCTGGATGGTCGCCGGTCGCCGGCAGTGAACCGGGTGACAAAACCCTGAGTCGAGTAGATGTGCTCCACCCGGGTCACGTAGTAGGTCCCGGAACCGGGCCCGGCCTGTCCGACCTTCACCGCGCAGCCGGGCACGATCGCCGGATTCGCCAGGCAGGTTCCCTTGGCCGTGACCGCCTGACTGGCCCACCGCTGCGCTTTGGAACGCGCAACCGCGTTGGCCTCGCCCTGGTCCATCGGAATCGAGGTGGCATTCGCGACCTTGCTGACGTTCTGGGTTTGGGCAGCTGTGAGGAAACCTTCAACGAATGCCGCATCCGGTTTCAATGTCGCGGTGGCTACCTTGGCAGTTCCCGCGATTCCCTGTTTTGTCTTGACACCCCAGCCGGTCACGGTGGTCTCACTGGGATGCAGCGAGGTGGTGCGGACAGTGAACTGGATAAGATCCGCACCCAGGGCAAGACTCACCGGGGTGCCCATTTTGGGCTCGCCAAAGCTGAGTCTTCGTTCATTGACCGTCCAATCGAATCCGGCGCGGTCGGCCAGGTCGTTCAAGAAATGTAGATCGCTGGTGGATTGAATCAGGTAGGGGAATGCACTGGCGGTGCTATCGGCGTCGCATTGCAGACCGTGCTCGGTGGCCAATTGTCGGACCACATCCGAAGCCGTGACATTGGCAAATGTTCGGACCTTGGTTCCGAGGCCGAATTTGAACGCCGCGTCGTCCACCGTGACCAACAGATCCACCGAACGCTGCCGATGTTCAAGTTCGACACCCGTCACCTCGCCCAGAAAGATCACAGTCTCGCCGACGGAAATACTGACATCGGTGCCCGGGCCGAATCCGGCCGAGGTGCTTACCAGATATCCGGGATCGTCGAATCGCAATTGGGTGCGCCCGGGCATGTTCAAACCGCGCTCAACTCGCACCGAGGTCAATTGGTCCAGGATGCCTGACTGCATTGGCCGGCCATTGACTTTGATCTGGGGCGAAACCGCGCCCACCGCGTTCGTCATTGACGCGACTTCGGAATCGAGAGGAGCGAACCCACCTTGAGGGCCAGCGGGTCGACAATCGAATTTGCCGAGGCGATGGAACGCCAACGGGTGGAGTCGCCGTAATACCGAGCCGAGATGCGGTCCAGCGTTTCACCCGGCTGGACTCGATGCACTCGATGTGGTTGGGGGGTGCCGGAAGTCGGATTCTGTGGTCCGAAGGCCAGCGACTCGGCGAATTGGGTAAGTCCCATCTGCACCTTGGCCCGCAGCGGTGTCCCGGTCGAGGAGAAATACGTGAAGGAAAGGTTGACATTCGTGACGACGGCTTTGAAGGAATGCAGATTACCCCAATGGAACACCACATAGGGCGGGCGGGCATTGTTGGTGGATTCATCAGTATTGGGCAGTGTGGGATCGATATCCATCAATCCCAGCACCTTGCCGGTGTATTTGGTGACGGCCTCGCCGGTTGCAGTGGTGTCGAAGGTGAGCGCCAGCGACATCGACCCGGAATCCGCGCCGCGATAGTGCACCTGTGGCACCCCTTTTCCGGGTACCGATTCCCCTCGCCACGAGTTGGATCTGCTGACGGTCAGTTCCGACGGGTTGAACATGCAGGGCAGCGTGTCAGCCGTACCCTCAATTTCGAGGAAGGCTTTCTCAGTGAGTGCCATGATATTGCCCTTCTGTGACGGTGTTTCGGGTTGTCGTGCTCATGATCAGAAGACCCGCTGATCGAATCTGCGTCCGCGCCGGGCGAGTTCGTCGATGACCCGGTCTTCCAGACGGTCCACGATGACATCCACCAACTCGGCCCATTGCTGGGCGGTCAGCTGGCTCTCGATCGTTTGGTCGGCGTTGGAGTCGACACCTGAAGTCATGGATTCCGTCCTCAACATGGCGCTCAACGGCAATGATGGTCCACCGAACTGGCTTCCCCGGGCCGGCCCAACATTTTCCAGCGTAGTGGCCCCGCGGCCGTCGAAGTTGTCGCGACCGGTTGATCCGGGGGCACCGAATGCGGGCCGCCCGGCGCCACCGGCGGATCCGAATGCGGACGCGGGTACCGAATCCAGCAATGACAAACTCCTGGACGAACTCCTGGTGGCGATATCAGTGGACGCACTGGCCGGAGTGACCGGACCGGACGGTTGCCTGCTCGGGCCGGTCGCCGTCGAGTCGGTCACAGCCGGGTTGGTTGCAGAATTTGCCGCTGCCGACCGATTCGACCCGATTACGCCCCGGGGCGGAAGCACTTTGTTGTTATTCAAGACAGAGGTGGTGGCGGGGACGAAAGGCTGAAACGGACTCGAGGAGCTGCTGCTGCCGGAAATCCAGTTCGCGGTAGCGCTCACCGGTTTTGTGGCGCCCGCCGGCGCAGGCGCAGGCGTGCCTGCAGCCGCAACGGCAGCCAGGTCCGGATCCGGGGCCCGGTGACCGCCTAGGACCATTCGCTTGATCACTACCCGGCGTAGCGGTCCGAAACTCTCAGTTGTTGCTGCTCGACCGTTACTCGGTCCGAACTCTGATGCGGCTCCGATCCGGAATCCGTTGGGACTCAGGGAAGCTTTGGCCGTCTCCTCCGGCCGGGCCGCGCGCCGGCCGGCCTGACTGCCGGCAACGGCTGCTTTGTTCGGCCCGAAGGAGGTTGACCCCGAGCGCCCTCGCGCCCCGGCCGGCTGGGGTGTCAGCGGCTGGCCCCAGGAATTCCTGGCCGGTCCCGAGATCGATGCCGGGCGGACAGGTCCGAAGGAACGCACCGAGTTCGGTGTTGCTCGGGCCTGCACGGTGGAGACGCCGCCAGTGGCTCGAGGAATTGCTGAGCCGCGATACCCGGATAGCTGGTAACTGGCGGCGACCGGAAATGGCTCTGCCGGTGACGTTTGCGAAAGTCGGACCCGGTCCGACTGATATCCGCGGGCGGTGCCGGTGGACCAGCGACGCAGCAATCGTTGCCCGGGTACTCGGTGCGCCTGAAAGTGTTGCCCGGAAACTGATTGTTCCGACGCGTATTGCCCGTATCCAGATTGCGGCGTCGAGGTTGTGGCAAACCCCTGGTGCTGGTCCGGCGGCCCGACAGTCGCCATGAAGTGGGGGCCGCGCTGATCAGCGCTGTTGGCCGATGGTGACAGCAGGCGATGGGGACTCCCCAAGGTGCTGAGATCATCGGCCGGACGGTGGCGCCCGGTGGTGATCTCGGTTCCGGGCCGGTCCGGTTGCGCAATACCGGAAGTGGCAGGACCGGCGGCTGCGGGAACAGAATGAGATGTCGAAGCGGAACGGGGCGAGAGCGGCGAAACCGGGAGACTCGGTATGACCGTGGTGAGCCGATCCGCGGCGGACCCTGCCTGGGTGGTTGGCGACGGGGCCGGATGTCGACCGATCGATAGTTGCGGACGCGGCATTGTGGGGGTGCGTGTTGGATTGATTTCGATAGGAGTCGATATCCCGGTACCAAGCTTTGGTGTGGGGTTGAAGCTATCCGCGTCATGCTGAGCAGGTGCACGCACCGTCGAATAGATGGTTGGCTGCAAATATGAATTGGCCAATGAACGATGAATGACCAAACCGCGGCGCCAGATTCGCGTCGACGGCGACGGGATAGCCGCCCGGACCGCCGAAGAATTGACTGCTGCCACGGCGTCGGTTGCTGCCACGGCGTCGGTTGCTGCCACGGCGTCGGTGGTCAGTCTCCGCACCGCTGAAGCATCCACCGGCAGGCCCGAGGCGACTCCTGCTGAGATGTTTGCCGTTTCACCTGATGTCGTGGTGCTCGCTGATGCAGCCGGCGATTCGGAAGTTGTGGTTAACGGCGTTGGTTTTGCCGGAGTTATCGGTCCCGGTGAGTTGGGACTGGTATTCGACGCTGCCGAAGTAGCCGAGGTTGGATGCGTCGGGACCGGAGAGTTGGATACGGCGGTGCTGGGCACCGCAGTGGTCGGTGCAGTGGTCAGCTGCCCTGCGTCGGTCCGTCCTGCATTGCTCTGACCGACCTTGACCGGACCCGTTGCCGTAACCGCAGCTGTTGCCGAGCTGCTCAACGGCGCAATGGATGTGGTGGAGTTGGCCGTTCTCCCGGAATGTTGATCGGCATTTCCAACGTCCGTTAAAAAATTCAAAGCTGCTGCCAATCCGGTGGCGCCCTTGCGGCCCGGCAAGGATGTACTCGACGCCGACCCGCCGGCTACAGGCGCGCGATGGATAACCGTGGGCCGTGAGACGGCGGGCAATCGATTGGTGCGAATCACGGAGGACTGCTGAAGTCCGAGTAGCACCGAATCCGGGGCCGGCATGCCGAAAAATCCCCGCGGAAGAGCGCCGCCAAAAGTTCGTCGCAACATTGGTCTACGTAACGA
This sequence comes from Mycobacteriales bacterium, assembly GCA_038234115.1. Taxonomy (GTDB): domain Bacteria; phylum Actinomycetota; class Actinomycetes; order Mycobacteriales; family Nakamurellaceae; genus Nakamurella. The sequence continues at coordinate 3,803 of JBBSUU010000084.1, read as the reverse complement.
AGACCCGCGTAAGTCCTGCTCGGAATTCACTGCTGCGAAATCGATGTGGCCGTCAACAGAACCGGAGCTGCTTGCCGGGGAACGCGGTGCGGCGTCACCTCTGTGGACAATACTTGTTGCAGCAGAGTCGGTTCCACCACCTGAATCCAGAGTGGTGTGCACCGGCGCACCGGAAGTGAACGCCGCTGTACCGGTCGATGACGGGGGTGCATTGAAGTTCGAAACTCTCCTGGACGCTTCCTGCCCAAATGAATCCAGGACTGTCGGCCCCGCAACAGCAGGGCCGGCTGCGTTGGAGACACTCGAAGCTCCACCCGATCCGGACGGTAATTCGGGGTCGGCTATGAGGGCCGGCTGGTGCTGCCCGGGAGATCCCGAGACGGCAACCGAACGCAGAATTCGGTTCGAACCCTGCTGACTCGGGCCCGAACCCGCGCCGGATGAAGTGCTACGGGATGCAGCGGTGCCCGGACTCGTGGATTCACCTTGAGAACCATTGTCCTGCTGGGGGTGTCGTTGTTCCAGGGGTCCGGCAGCGAGCGCTGCCGGGGGCGGCTGCCACAGCGGGGCACGAATCGACGGTGAATCGGCGATCGGTTGGGCGGACGCCGTGCGGTCTGACTGCCGGGTTGTCGAGGCGTGGCGGCCGACAGCCCGCGTTCCGTTGTGAGGATGAGACCTTGGCGGATTGACTGAGTGTGCTGATGCTTGCGCCGCCAACCGGCGGACCCTGGCGCCCAAACGCAGACGCCAAGCCGGTTCGGTGGGGGAACTGCCGGTTGCGGCGCCGCGAAATGGCCCGGCGTCGCTGCTGGTATGCCCGGAAGTGTCAGTGCGGGGGACGACGCCGGCCGTTTGCCGGTGTGGGTTGCCGTCCCCCCTGGTTGCCCCCGGTGATGCACCTGCCGCGGATCCCTTTTTGCTGCCGGAACCAGGAGTCGCTCGCGGCACCCTCAGTCTGGTCGTGGCGCCGGCCATCGGGCCGGCCGCACCGACTTCAGGCATCCGCCGCACCGGAACTGCGGTTCCGGACATCCGGGCCCCCATTGCGCCGGGCACATAGGACTTCTCGGTCGGCATCTGGGACGCCGATCGCCGTAAACCGCGGATGGGTGTGACGGCCGATCCCGCTGCTCCTGACCCCCAGCGCACGTTGGCGCTCGTGACGGGGGCGGGCGTTTCAGGATTTGCGTCGAGGTGATGGGGTGTCCACCATAACGGCGGGGCTACCGAACCCGGCGGCGCCTTGGCACTGATATCGCCAGGACCGGCCAATTGTCGACGGATGGGCGCAGCTTGGGCCAATCCGGCGGCGAACCGTCTGGCACCCGCCGCAACTGATCCCAGGGGAGTCGGGCGTGGCCTACCGGGGGGACCTGGTCTGGCCCACCGGCGAGTGGCGAGCTGTCCCAGTCCGGTCCGATCGGGGCCCGACGAATTCAAGAGATTGTCAGAATCGGCGTCAGTCGGCGCCACTCGGATGGCACTCACCGGCATATTCACCCGTTCGCATTCGCGCTGACAAATCCATGGTGAGCGATTTCCAGCTCCTCGGACAAATCGGCGTCGTTGGCGACGTCAAAGTCGGGACCTTTCCAACGAACGGGCAACACGGCGTCCAGATTCCAAGCGCGCAAACGGGTGCCGTCGTAGGCAATCGCGGTGACGGCCCCGGAAGAGCGCTGGACCTTGTTCCCAGCCTCGGCAAAACCTTCACCAGAAGTCTTGCGCATCCAGTCGAAAAGGGCGTCCGCTTGAGTCAGCCCGCGGGTGAAAACAATATTCGGCCATTTAAATCGACCGGGAAGCTTGTGGACAAAACCGTTCTGGCCACCCTCGATAATTTCCTCCACGTTCGACGTCACCTCGAGCCCCCGGATGGAGCCGAAGAGGCCTATCTCGACTCCATCCACTTCGAACAAGAAGCGGGAAGTCAGAGTCGGCTCACCGCCCAGAGCCTTGGCACTATTAGGCGAACTCACGGACAGCCTCCCAAGCACGTTCGTTCAATCCGGCCACCGCACGAACCATTCGCACCCGGTCCATGTGTTCCAGATCAAGCAAGTCGTCCATTGGCCAGTGCAGGTGATACGCCAAGTACGCGATCTCTTGCCACAGCACGTCGGCCGGATATCGCATCATGGCTCACCTACCGCTGATCGCGCGGTATCTCCTCCACCCGGGCCCGCTGCCTGGGTGGAGGCGAAGCGCCGTCGGTTCCGGTAGCGGAGCCAGCTTCGGGAATCTGTTGTACCGCAACTGAGTCAGCCGGCACCGAACCGATCAACGGTTCGGAGTCGGCCTGCGCGGCAAGCAAGGCTTCGTACTCGGCCTGATTGCCGAAGTTGATCACGCCGTAGAAGTCCTGCAGGAAGGCCAAGTCGGCCGCAAACAGTCCTTCAATTTCATGCGGGGTGACCATCATGAGATCACCCAGGGTTTCCACCACCCTGGCCAGGATCAGAACTGTCAATCGGGGATCGTCGGGGCCTTGGACGGTGGGGTCACGCAGTGGTTCCAATTCGTCTCGCGCGGTCGCAAGACGCATGGTTCCTGACTTATGAAAGCCCCCGTTGCGATCGATATAACCGCGAGGGAGGGTGAATTCATAACTTGTCTTCAGGGTCACTTGACTCTCGCGAGCGACTCGATAACCAGGGTAATTGTCTCCTTGACTGGATCGTTGGAATCCACCGACAGCTGATCAGTCGAAATTTTGGAGGGCCAACCGCTGGTGAAGTTGAATCGTGCAACTTCGGCGTGGGTTGAGTCGTACATGACGACAGAGCCGTTCTTTCGCTGATTCGTGCGGTCCGACAACAACATGCCTTTGGACATGATGTCGGTGAACCAGCCCCACATCTTGTCCTGGGTCGAATCCGCTGGCGCCAACCGGGTCAGCGAAAGGTCTGGGGCCTTGTTCCGGCCGGCGAGAGTCTTGACGATCTGGGACTTACCGTCCTTACCAACCTGCTGGGTGCTAGCCACCTCCATTTCAACGTCGAGACCGGAGACGCCGGAGAGCGCCGTCATCACAGCACCGTCGATCTCTAGGAAGAAGTTTTGTGCGATCAGAGGGTCGGAATTGATCAAAGAGTTGGGCATTGCGAAGGCTCCTTAAGCCGAGATTAAGTAGGAGGTTGACGATCAGCTGGCGGTTTGCTTGTGCTGCGCAATACGGAACACCACGAATTCGGCCGGCTTCACCGGCGCGATACCGACTTCGACAATCAGCAAGCCCTGATCGATGGATTCCGGGGGATTGGTTTCGGCATCGCACTTCACATAGAAGGCTTGGTCGACGGACTGGCCGAACAAAGCACCTGCACTCCAGAGACCTCGCAGGTAGGCGTTGAGCGTCCGCTTGATGCCTTCCCACAGCGCCATATCATTTGGCTCGAAAACCGCCCACTGGGTACCCTCTGCGATGGTCGATTCGACCATGTTGAACAGGCGACGCACGTTGATGTAGCGCCAGTCGCTATCGCTGGCCAGCGTGCGTGCACCCCAGATCCGGATTCCACGGGTACCGAATGGCCGGATACAGTTGATACCAACGGGATTCAGCAGTCCCTGCTCGTTCTGGGTGACCCCGTACTCCACATCCAACACACCGCGGATGGTGTCGTTGGCCGGGGCCTTCCAGACCCCGCGGCTCTCATCGGTGCGGGCCCAGACACCGGCGACGTGGCCGCTCGGTGGAATGTAGACCTCGGCATCACCGTTGGTGCCGATCGGGTTCTCCACCTTGATCCAGGGGTAGTACAGCGCGGCGTAGGCGGAGTCGTACATCGCGGTGTCGG
>JBBSUU010000083.1:0-9229 GCA_038234115.1 Mycobacteriales bacterium | reverse complement strand
TGCTCTCCCGCACCGAAGGCATCATCCCTGCCATCGAATCGGCCCACGCCGTTTCCGGCGCCATCGACCTGGCCCGCGAGATCGGACCCGGCGGCATCGTGCTGGTGAATGTCTCCGGCCGCGGTGACAAGGATATGGAAACCGCCATGGAGTACTTCGAGCTGAACACGCCGGCCGGGGAAGAAGGTTCCGACTGATGACAACTCCTCGAAATGTCGACAGAACGTCTCGACTGCAACCAATGTTCGATGCGGTCGCGGAAGAGAATCGGGCCGCTTTGGTGGGCTATCTGCCGGCCAGCTTTCCGACCCTGACCGACTCGCACGAGATGTTCGCAGCGCTCATCGACGGCGGCTGCGATCTGGTCGAGGTCGGACTGCCCTTCTCCGACCCGGTGATGGACGGCGGAGTTATCCAGGCTGCAGCAGAAACTGCCCGGCGCAATGGGTTTCGCACCGCCGACATCTTCCGAATCGTGGAGAAAATTGCGGCCCGTGGCGGCCGCGCCGTCGTGATGACGTACTTCAATCCGGTGCTCTCCTACGGACAGAACGCCTTTGCCAGAGATCTGGCGGCCGCCGGCGGCCTGGGCGTGATCACCCCTGACCTCATTGTCGACGAGGCCGGCACCTGGCTGGCCGGCTGCGAAGAGCATCACATCGATCCGATCTTCCTGGTTGCTCCGTCATCGGGAAATGAACGGATCGCCCTGACCGCCGCCGCCGGCCGCGGATTTCTTTATGCGGCCTCCACCATGGGGGTCACCGGAGCCCGGGACACCGTGTCCGGTGCGGCGCCGGAGTTGGTTGCACGCTGTCGTGCCCTGACCGATATGCCGATCGGCGTCGGTCTGGGTGTTCGCACCCCCGCGCAGGCAGCGCAGATCGGTGCCTATGCTGACGCGGTCATTGTCGGGTCAGCACTGACCTCGGCCGTCACGCAGGGATCGACGGCGGTTCATCAGCTGGCCGGTGAACTGCTGGACGGTTTGCGGGACAGTCGAACGGCAGGCCACGCGTGACCTATTTGGCGTCGTTTCCAAGCCCCTCCCAGGGTGTGTGGGAAATCGGGCCGCTTCCGTTGCGCGCCTACGCGGTGTGCATCATCATCGGGATCGTCGTCGGCATCCTTTGGGGCAATCGTCGTTTCGTGGCCCGGGGCGGCCGGCCGGGAACAATTACCGACGTCTCGGTAATTGCGGTGCCGTTCGGGATCGTCGGCGGCCGTCTCTATCACGTCATCACCGACAACCAGCTCTATTTCGGTGCCGGACGAAATCCGTGGCGGGCCTTTGCCATTTGGGAAGGCGGACTCGGAATCTGGGGTGCGGTGGCGCTGGGCGCCGTCGGTGCCTGGCTCGGCTGCCGCCGCTATGGCGTGCCCCTGAGCGCCTACGCCGACTCCATCGCACCCGGACTGATCCTGGCCCAGGCCATCGGACGGTTGGGCAACTACTTCAACCAGGAGTTGTTCGGTAGCGAAACGACGCTACCGTGGGCGTTGGAGGTTTTCGTTCGCACCCCGGGTGGTGTTCCCGGCGTCATCCCGGCCAGCGGCAACTGCGAATTCGATCCGAGTTATATCGAGGCCGTGCCGCAGGTGCTGTGCGGCACCTACCATCCGACCTTCCTGTACGAAATTCTGTGGAACCTGGGTGTCATCGCACTGGTGCTGTGGGCGGACAAGAAGTTCCAACTCGGTGGTGGACGGGTGTTTGCCCTCTACGTGGCCGGTTACACCCTGGGCCGGGGCTGGATCGAGTCACTGCGCATCGACCCGGCCAACCATGTGTTCGGCCTGCGGATCAATGTCGTCACCTCCATCGTGGTGTTCCTGGCCGCCGTTACATTCCTGATCCTGCGACGCGGTGTCGGTCGGGAAGATCCCGATCTGCTGCTGGGTAAGGCGGGTCGGGCCGAAAAAGCTCAAGCCGAGGAGGCCGACACCGCCGACGTGGCTCCCGAGGCGGATGTGGATGCCGAGAGCGAGGCTGAAGGAATTGTTGAAACAAGCGTCGATCTCAACAAGAAATCTGTTGCTCACCACGAGTCAGAGACACAGAAGCCTGCCGAAACGGCCGATGAGTCGGTCACCGGATCGGCTGCGGACAGCTAGCAATCCCGTCGTCGCAGTGCGCCGAGTCGTAGTGCGCAAACAGCCGGCAAGACCGGTGGTAATCTCTGCTCAGTGAGGCCATCGTCGTCCCGCTAACTTCCACCCGCTTGCGGACGACGCTCAGAAGAACCTGCTGCGAACACCCGCGAAAAATGCGCCACCTGCACACGGTGAATCACCAACCAGTAGCCGTGCCTGGTGGCCGACGCCGCCGCCGCTGATCACCGCCTCCAACCTGGGGATCCGCGTCGACCACTTCGCTGCCGACAGATTCCCCGGTGGTGCCGATGACGACGGGAGGTGCGCCGTGCTCTTCTCGGCAATCCCCGCCCCCCAGGGGCTGTATGACCCAACATTTGAGCAGGACTCCTGCGGCGTGGCTGCCGTGGTCGACATCAAGGGTCGACGGAGCCACCGCATCGTCGCCGACGGAATCACGGCACTGATCAATCTGGAGCACCGCGGCGCTGCCGGCGCCGATCCGGCAGTGGGAGACGGCGCCGGCATTCTGATCCAGATTCCCGAGGAAATGTTCCGCGCGGTCGTCGACTTCGATCTCCCGGCAGCACAACCGGGAAGCCAGGGCTGCGCCTTCGCTGCGGGGATCGCCTTCCTGCCCCGCGAGCCGGTTGCTAAAGCGGCCGCCAAAAGGATCGTCGAAGAGGTTCTGGCGGCCGAGGGACTTGAACTTCTGGGTTGGCGCCTGGTCCCAACGGTGCCGCGTTCGGCCGGTATCGGCCAAATGGCATTGGATGTGATGCCGGCGTTCGAGCAGCTCTTCATCAGTGCGCCGGCCAAAGCCGATGGCGTCCGACCGGCCGGCATAGATCTGGATCGATTGATCTTCCCGGCTCGCAAGCAGATCGAACATCGCAGCGAGGCCGAAGGCGTCGGTATCTACTTTCCTTCGTTATCCAGCCGGACCATCACCTACAAGGGCATGCTCACCACCGAGCAATTGCCGGCCTTCTTCCCGGATGTCACCGATGTCCGGATGGAAAGTGCAATTGCGATCGTGCATTCGCGCTTTTCCACCAACACCTTTCCGGCCTGGCCGTTGGCGCACCCGTTCCGCTACATCGCCCACAACGGCGAGATCAATACCGTGCGCGGGAACCGGAACTGGATGCGTGCCCGCGAGGCGCTGTTGGAAACAGACCTGATTCCCGGTGATCTGAGCCGCACCTACCCGATCTGCACCCCGGGGGCATCGGACTCGGCGTCCTTCGATGAAGTGTTGGAGCTGCTGCACCTGTCGGGGCGGTCGCTGCCGCACTCGGTGCTGATGATGGTTCCCGAGGCGTGGGAGAACAACCCGAATCTGGCGGAGAAGGTCAAGAGCTTTGCCGAGTTCCACGCCTGCATGATGGAGCCCTGGGATGGACCGGCGTGCGTCACCTTCACCGACGGCACCCTGCTCGGCGCGGTCCTGGACCGTAACGGACTTCGGCCGGGCCGCTGGTGGCGCACTGACGACGATATCGTTGTGCTGGCTTCAGAATCCGGTGTGTTGCCCATTGCGCCGGAACGGGTGGTCGAACGTGGAAGATTACAGCCCGGTCGAATGTTCTTGGTGGACACCGCATCCGGTCGCATCCTCGATGACGCCGAGGTCAAGGGAGCGTTGGCCGATCAGCATCCCTACACCGAGTGGGTTCATGCCGGCATCCTGGATCTGCACAATCTGCCGGCCCGCAAACAGACTGCGCCGGCACACGATGCGGTGCTGCGCCGCCAACAGGTGTTCGGATACACCGAGGAGGATCTTCGCATCCTGATTGCCCCGATGGCTGCCACCGGGGCCGAGGCCATCGGATCGATGGGCACCGATACCCCCGAGGCCGTCCTCTCCCAGCGTCCGCGTCTGCTGTTCGATTACTTCTCACAACTTTTCGCGCAGGTCACGAATCCGCCGCTGGACGCGGTCCGGGAACAGGTGGTGACCTCGCTCGGCTCCGTGCTCGGACCGGAGGGAAACCTTCTTGATCCCACCCCGGCATCCTGCCGGCAGGTGACGCTGCCGTTCCCGGTGATCAGCAATGAGGACCTGGCCAAAATTGTCGGCATCAATGACGACGGCGACCTGCCCGGTTTGGCATCACGCACCATTTCCGGTCTGTACGACGTCAATGGCGGCGCTCAGGCCTTGGCCGCCGCCATCGAGCGCTGTCGCAGCGATGCCGAATCAGCGGTCGAAGCCGGCGCCCGCATCCTGATCCTGTCCGACCGGGATGCCGACGTCCAGCACGCGCCGATCCCGTCGCTGCTACTGGTCTCCGCGATCCATCAGCACCTGGTGCGCGGGCGCACCCGGACGAAGGTCGGTCTCGTGGTGGAAACCGGTGATGCCCGAGAGGTCCACCATATTGCTCTGCTACTGGGGTACGGCGCCGCCGCGGTGAACCCGTACCTCACCCTCGAAACGGCCGAGGACCTCTCCCGCCAGGGGCTTTTGGGCAATCTGGGCCCGGCCAGGGCGATCAGGAATACGGTCTATGCGATGTCCAAGGGGGTGCTCAAGGTGATGTCCAAGATGGGTATCTCCACCGTGGCCTCCTACACCGGCGCACAGGTTTTTGCTGCCTTCGGTCTGGAGAAGGAGGTGCTGGACAACTACTTCACCGGCACCTCCTCACCCACCGGCGGCTCCGGGCTCGATGTCATCGCTTCGGATGTGGCGTCCCGGCACCAGGTGGCATTCGAAACCAACGAAGCAAGCCGGGAACACCGGGGACTGGCCGTCGGCGGTGATTACCAGTGGCGTCGAGAGGGTGAAATGCATCTGTTCAACCCGGAGACAGTCTATTTGTTGCAGCACGCCACCCGTTCCAAGCAGGAATCCATCTTCCGTCGTTACACCGACGCGGTTGATGGCCTGTCGGCGAAGGGCGCCACGCTCCGGGGGCTCCTCGAGCTCAAGATCCAGGAATCGCGAAGCGTTCCGCTGGAAGAGGTTGAGCCGGCGTCAGAGATCGTCAAACGCTTTGTTACCGGGGCGATGTCGTACGGGTCGATCTCGGCCGAGGCGCACGAAACGCTGGCAATCGCGATGAACCGGCTGGGCGGTAAGTCCAACACCGGCGAGGGCGGTGAGGATGTCGATCGGCTACTCGACCCGGATCGCCGTTCCTTCATCAAGCAGGTCGCCTCCGGTCGGTTCGGCGTCACGAGCGCCTACCTGGTCAATGCCGGTGAGATCCAGCTGAAGATGGCCCAGGGTGCCAAGCCGGGGGAGGGCGGACAACTACCCGGCCATAAGGTGTATCCGTGGATTGCGGCCACCCGGCACGCCACCACCGGGGTCGGCCTGATCTCGCCGCCGCCGCATCATGACATCTATTCCATCGAGGATCTCAAACAGTTGATCCATGATGTGCGCAACGCCAATCCGGCAGCCCGAGTTTCGGTGAAGCTGGTGTCCGAACCAGGTGTCGGCACCGTCGCTGCCGGTGTTACCAAGGCGCATGCCGACGCGGTCATCATCGCCGGTTACGACGGCGGTACCGGTGCGGCCCCCCTGACCTCGCTCAAGCACACCGGGCAGCCCTGGGAACTCGGACTGGCCGAGACGCAGCAAACACTGCGACTCAATCAGCTTCGCTCACAGGTCCGGGTGCAGGTGGACGGTGGACTGAAAACCGGACGCGATGTGGTGGTCGCCATGCTGCTCGGTGCCGAGGAGTACGGATTTTCCACCGCTCCGCTGGTGGTGGCCGGTTGCGTGATGATGCGGGTCTGCCATCTGGACACCTGCCCGGTCGGAATCGCCACCCAGAACCCCGTTCTTCGCGAGCGCTACACCGGCACTCCGGAATTTGTCGAGACCTTCTTCCTGTTCCTGGCCCAACAGGTCCGAGAATATCTGGCGCAGTTGGGTTTTCGCACAATCGATGAAGCCGTTGGACATGCCGAACTGCTGGAGATCTCGAAGGCGGTTGCGCACTATCGCGCCGGTGGACTGGATCTGGCTCCGCTACTGCAGATCCCGGACGTGGACAGCGACCTGTCGTGCACCAAACCGGCCCGGCATGATCTGTCCAAGACGCTGGATGCCAAGCTGATCGAGTTGGCGGCCCAAACGCTGGCAGATGGCAGTCGGGTCCGGATCGACCTGCCGATCCGCAATGTGAACCGGACCGCCGGCACCATGCTGGGCTCGGAAGTGACACGTCGCTTCGGTCCGGATGGACTGCCGGACCGCACCATTGATGTGAAATTCACCGGGACCGCCGGTCAGTCACTCGGTGCGTTCCTGCCGGCCGGAATTACCATCACCCTGGTGGGCGACGCCAATGACTATGTGGGCAAAGGACTTTCCGGCGGACGCATCGTCGTCCGTCCGCATCCGAACGCTCCACGCACCGCCGGGTCGGTGCGTCACGTCATCGCCGGCAACACCATTGCCTATGGGGCGACCTCGGGCGAACTGTTCATGCGCGGCGGCGTCGGCGAACGCTTCGGGGTCCGCAACTCCGGGGCGCTGTTGGTTGCCGAAGGCGCCGGCGATCATGCCTGCGAATACATGACCGGTGGTCGCGCCGTCATTCTGGGGCCGACCGGGCGGAATGTCGCGGCCGGGATGAGCGGTGGTATCGCCTATTTGCTGGATCCGGAATTGGAGAAGGTCAACCGCGAGTTGGTCGACACCGAACCGCTCGAGGCCGATGAGGTGGTCTGGCTCGGTGACGTGCTGACCACCCACGTGGCGTTGACCGGATCCCGGATCGCCGCCGAGGTCCTCGACCACTGGCCGGCTTCGGCCCAGCGATTTTGCCGGGTGATGCCACGGGACTACCGCCGAGTACTCGAATTGCGATCCGAAGCCGCCGACAGTGGCCTGGACGCCGACACCCTGATCATGGAGGCCTCACGTGGCTGATCCGAGCGGATTCCTGAAATTCCCCCGGCAGACACCGGCCCGGCGGCCGGTCCCGCTGCGTTTGCGGGACTGGAATGAGGTGTACGAGCCGTTCAGTACCGACAGCACCCGCACCCAGGCCGCCCGATGCATGGACTGTGGTGTGCCGTTCTGTCACCAGGGTTGTCCCCTGGGCAACCTGATTCCGGAGTGGAATGAGCTGGTCCGTCTCGGGCGCTGGGATGATGCGGCAGATCGATTGCACGCCACCAACAATTTCCCGGAGTTCACCGGGCGGCTGTGCCCGGCGCCGTGTGAGGGTTCCTGTGTGCTCGGCATCGGCGACGATCCGGTGGCAATCAAACTTGTCGAACAGGAAATTGCGGACCATGCCATCGCCAATGGTCACCTGCGTCCGCGCCCGGCCCAGGTTCTCACCGATCACAAAGTGGCCGTCATCGGTTCCGGCCCGGCCGGACTCGCTGCCGCCCAGCAACTTGCCAGGGCCGGTCATCAGGTCACCGTATTCGAACGGGATGGCCGCATCGGTGGCCTGATGCGTTACGGCATACCGGAATTCAAGATGGAACGCTCCGTCCTGGACGAGCGGTTGGCTCAGATGGAGGCCGAAGGGGTCCGCTTCATCACGCACTGCAATGTGGGCGTTGACGTCTCCACCGCCGACCTGCGCTCCAATTTCGACGCCATCGTGTTGGCGAACGGGGCCACCGTGGCTCGTGAACTCGAAGTGGCGGGCCGGCACCTGGCGGGGATCCACCTGGCGATGGATTATCTGGTGCAGGCCAACAAGGTGGTCGAAGGAACGCTGGACAAAACTGACATTGATGCGGCCGGCAAGCACGTCGTCATCATCGGGGGCGGCGACACCGGGGCGGACTGCTACGGCACGGCCCTACGCCAGGGGGCTGCCTCGGTTCGACAGTTGGATATTCACGGGCAACCGCCGGCCACCCGTGATCCATCCACCCCGTGGCCGCAGTACCCGCTGATGTTGCGCACTTCGGCTGCCCACGAAGAGGGTGGCGAGCGAATATTCGGGGTCAACTCCACGACCTTCCAGGGCCACGACGGCCACATCACCGGTATTCATCTGGTGGAGGGACAACGCATTCCCGGCGGTTTCATCCCGTCCGAGGGCAGTGACACCTTTATCGAGACCGATCTGGTGCTGATCGCACTGGGCTTCACCGGCCCGGAAACATCCGGGTTGTTGACCGAACTCGGTGTGCAGATCAACCCGCGCGGTGCCATCCATCGGGACACTGACTACATGTCCACGGTGCCGGGTGTCTTTGTGGCCGGTGATGCCGGCCGCGGACAGTCGCTCATCGTCTGGGCCATCGCCGAGGGTCGCAGCGCCGCCGCGGCTGCCGATGCCTATCTCACCGGTGACTCGAAACTGCCGGACCCGGTAGCGCCGACCGCGGTCGCACTCCGGTAGTACCGACCGCGGTCGCACTCCGGTAGTCGGACCGCGGTCCCACTCCGGTAGTCGGACGGGGGGAAGAAAGCGTGTGATTCTTTCCCGGAGTCGAGCGTGACGCCGGTGACAGAATCGGTTCAGAAGAGAAGTAAGATGGGCCCTATGGAACGTCGCGCAAAAATTGTTTGCACCCTAGGACCCGCCACCTCGTCAGCCGAAAATATCGCCAGCCTGGTGGAAGCCGGCATGAATGTGGCCCGGATGAATTTCAGCCACGGTGACTACGCCGATCATGAAATCGTCTACAACCATGTCCGCAATGCGGCGAATGCCACCGGTAAGTCCGTGGGTATTCTTGCCGACCTGCAGGGCCCGAAGATCCGCCTCGGACGCTTCGAAAACGGTCCGGTGATGTGGGCCACCGGCGAGCAGGTCACCATCACCGTCGATGACGTCATCGGCACCCACGACATCGTCTCCACCACCTATAAAGGCCTGTCCAACGATGCCCGCCCCGGCGATCGGTTGCTGATCGACGACGGCAAGGTCGGGCTTGTGGTGCACGATGTACAGGGCAACAATGTCGTCTGCACCGTGGTCGAAGGCGGCGAGGTCTCCAACAACCAGGGACTGTCGCTGCCCGGCATGAACGTCTCCGTCCCCGCGATGAGTGAGAAGGACGTCGCCGATCTCAAATTCGCGCTCAAATTGGGTGTTGACTTCATCGCGCTCTCCTTCGTCCGCGACGGCAAGGACGTCGACGACGTGCGTGCCGTGATGGAGGAGGAGGGCGTGTGGCTGCCGGTCATCGC
>JBBSUU010000082.1:0-9245 GCA_038234115.1 Mycobacteriales bacterium | reverse complement strand
TGTGTCCGCGGGATCCAACGGATTGACGCAGTCGGTGCCATCGATATAGACGACCTGGCCCTGCTGAACCGGTGTCGGTGTGATGACGACGGTCGGTGCAGCCGAAGCCGTGCCCGCCAGGAAAGTCATGCTGGCGCCGACCATGACGGTGGCTGCTGCAGCAGAAAGTGAACGACGAAGCAAGCTCGACAAAACGAACCCCCCACGGGTGTATTTGGACTTTTGACAGTCCCGAATGGAAAACACGACCTGTGTGGTCCGTGTTAGGCAGTGCAGTGAATGTATCAATTGGACCAACGGTGTCAATGCGATCCCTAGACCCCATCAAGGCAATCCCACCAGCAAGACACGCGCACTGTTACCTACCCATCACCTTCCTCGCAAATACTCTTGCACCATCGTGGAACCTCCGAAAACCATTACACAACAGTGTCTTTCACGCGCCCCGGTCCCTGGACCAGCTGCGGGCAGGGCCGCGCCCGCGCGCTGGCGATCTCCCGCTCTGCAAGTTTGTCAGCGGACCCGACGACTCGTAAGAGGGAAATTCACTCGTTTGCGCATGTTCGCGACTACACAAGGTCATTCTCGGGCGGACACCGCCCAAGGTCTCAATTGGGTAACCATTCGTAGATGCGATGGAAGCCGGCATCGCGGGACTTCATCAATTGACTCGCGCGGATTCACCGGCTGCCGGGAAGATGGTCACTTCCGTCGCCTTGACCGCGTAGTACACGGCCTTCCCCGGGGCGAGATCGAGATCTGCCACGGCCTCCGCTGTCACCGTTGCGTGCAGGGCCAACTCTGACCCGGTGACCATGGCGCCAACCCGCACCAGATCGGACTGCGGCTCCAGATCAGTGATGATTGCCGGTAGGTGATTACGCGGCGAGCCGGTGGGCAGCGCCAGGTGGATTGATACCGCGCTCGGCCGAAAGACCGCCACCCCGAGTTGCCGCTCGACGCAGCCCGGGTCGAGGACGCCCTGCACCCGTTGACCGGGCGCACTGATGATGCCGTGACCCTCAACGGTGCCGGAGATCAGGTTGATACCGGCGATCTTGGCGGCAAAACTTGATCGCGGTTGACTCAAAACCGTTTTGGCGACGCCATTCTCCACAATGCGGCCATTTTCGATCACCACCACGCGATCGGCCAGCGCCAGCGCGTCGATGAGATCGTGCGTCACCAGCAGGGCGGTCCGGCCGTTGTCCCGCAACACCTTTCGGAGAAGCTGCCGCAGTGCCGGGGCCACTTCGACATCCAATGCCGCCATCGGTTCATCCAGCAACAGCAACGCCGGGTCGGCGGCCAACGCCCGCGCGATGGCGATCCGCTGTGCCTGCCCGCCGGAAAGTTGCGCCGGGCGACGGTCGGCAAATTCGGCAGCGTCCACATCGGCCAGCCACTTCATCGCCAACTCCTGAGCGGGTTTGCGTCCGATACCGCGACTGCGAGGACCAAAGGCCACATTCGCCACCGCACTCAGGTGCGGAAACAACAACGCCTGCTGCGCCAACATCACCACGCCACGGCGATACGCCGGCACCCACAGATCCCGTTCCACATCCACCAGGGCCCGGCCGTCCAGGACGATCTGGCCGGTATCGGGACGCAGCGCACCGGAAATCATCGACAGCAGCGATGACTTTCCGGCCCCGTTGGGCCCGAGTATCGCGACGACCTCGCCGGTGGTGACTTCGAGATCGAAGTCGACGCCGCGTTCCCGTATTCCCGCTGACACCCGCAGACTCATAACGAGCCTTCGGTACCGCGGCCACGAGCAACGATGATGATCACCACGGCCACCGCCACCAGCACCAGCGAAAGTGCCACGGCCGCATCGGCGTCGCTCTCGCGCTGTAGGTAGATTTCCAACGGAAGCGTCCGGGTCACGCCTTGCAGGCTGCCGGCAAAAGTGAGGGTGGCGCCGAATTCGCCCAACGCGCGGGCGAAGGCCAGCACGGCCCCGGAAAACAACCCCGGCAGAACCAACGGCAGCGTCACCCGGCGCAGCACCGTTGTGGGGTTGGCCCCCAGCCCCCCCGCGATCAACTCGTATTGACGCCCGGCAGTGCGCAGCGTTCCCTCCAAGCTCAGCACCAGGAAGGGCAGCGCAACGAACGTCTGAGCCAGCACGACTGCCGTTGTGGAGAACGCGATTCGGATACCGATGACCTCAAAGTACTGGCCCAACAAACCTTGCCGGCCGAAGGTGTAGAGCAGCGCGATGCCGCCCACGACCGGGGGGAGAACCAAGGGCAGGAGGACCAGCGACCTGATCAGCCGCAGCCCGGGAAAGCGGGATCGGGCCAACACCAACGCCATTGGCGTCCCCAGCAGCACACACAGACAGGTGCTGGCTGCCGAGGTCCGCAGGCTCAGTTCGAGTGCGGCCAGCGAGGCCTCGGAGGTGATCAAACTGCCGAACTGTCCCCAGTTGACCCGCACCAGCATCGCGATCAGTGGCAGCACCACGAAAACGCCACCGAGGGCGGCGGGAATGAAAACCCACCGCGGCAAACCGGAACCGGAACCGGCCCCGGTCCGCCGCTTACGACGGGCCGGACCCGGTTTCTGGAGCGAGGTCACACCGGCAACAATCTCACGAAGCTGGTGCGAACCCGGCCGCACCCAGTACTGCCTGCCCCGCAGGACCGGCAACATATTTGGCAAAGGCATTGGCGGTCGCGGCGTTCTGCGTGTCCTTCAGCACCGCGATCGGATAGGTGTTGACGGCTTCGGAGGACTCCGGGAACGGGATGGCCTTGACCTTCTCCCCGGCCGATGTCGCGTCGGTGACGTAGACGAGCCCGGCATCGGCCTCACCGCTGGTGACCTTGTTGAGCACGTCGGTCACGGAGGATTCTTCGCTCACCGGGGTCAGGGTAACGCCGGTGGCAGTTTCCACCTTCTTGGTTGCGGAGCCGCAAGGCACTTCGGGGGCACAAACGACCAGGGCCAGACCCGGCTTCGCCAGGTCGGCGAAACTGGTGATGCCGGCCGGATTGTCCGGCGGGGTCACGATGGTCAGCGTATTGGTGGCAAAGTCGACCGGGGCGCCATCGACCAGGCTCGCGTCAGTCAACTTCGTCATGTTTTTCGTGTCGGCGGAAGCGAAAACATCGGCCGGGGCGCCACCGGTGATCTGGGTGACCAGATCCGAGGAGCCGGCGAAGCTGAAGGTCACAGTGGTGCCTGGGTTGGCGACCTGAAAGCTCTAACCGAGGGCGGTAAAGGTTTTCTTCAACGATGCGGCCGCAAAGACGGTGATCTCGCCGGTGATAGCCGGGTCTCCCGCTTGGGAGCTTTCCGCTGCTGAACCGGTGGCCGGCGTGCTGGAGATCGCAGCCGACGATGAGGAAGAAACCGATGACGAGGGTGTCATGGCTGACGAACTCGCGGACGCTGATGATTCCCCCGGCAGGACTTCCCGCGTTGTACTGGCTGCTGCCGAAGTTGCAGAACCGCTGCTTGCCGCTACTTCAGGTGTGGAGGAGCAACCGACAAGAACTACTGACAGCACCGCGGCGGCAATCGCGGCGGGTAACTGGGAACGGCTCACGAACACAGGGACAACCTCCAGGCACTATTCGCATGATTTGCGGAACTTAACTGAGTCTAGAGGCGCAAATGCGGCAATATCAATCATGCAGGGGTTCCAGCCTCAGGACGTCACCCGCCGGTCGGAGCGCCTTGACGCTGGAATGCTCACCCCAATCAGCTCTATGTCACCCATGTTGCGGCCGTTAAGAAACTGATACGGTCATTTTATGACCAGTGACGAGCAGACCGCTGTCCGGACGATCGAGCAGGGCGTGCGGACCGATTTCCGCAATGCAATGAGCTACGGCGGCTACCTGGATCTGGACCGTCTGCTGCACGCCCAGCATCCGAAAAGCCAACCAGAACATCACGACGAGTTACTGTTCATCGTTCAGCATCAAACCAGCGAGCTCTGGCTCAAGCTGGTGCTGCATGAACTTCGCGCCGCGTGCGACTTCATGGACGCCGACGATCTCCAGCCGGCCCTCAAATGCCTGGCCCGGGTCAAAAACATTCAACGCACTCTGACCGAACAGTGGTCGGTTCTGGCCACTCTCACCCCTCGCGAATACATGCAGTTTCGTAATTCGCTGGGCAATTCCTCCGGCTTCCAGTCCTTCCAATACCGAGCTATCGAATTTATTCTCGGCAACAAGAACGCCGCGATGCTCAAGGTGTTCGAGAGTGATGCCGAAGCACATCAACTGCTGACAGATGTCCTTGCCATGCCGACCGTCTACGACCGCTTCCTGTCCCTACTGTCCCGCCTCGGCTACCCGATTCCGAGTTTCATCTTGGATCGAGACATTCAGCAGCCCTGGACTTTCCAAGATTCGCTCATTCCGATTCTGAAGCAGATTTACGAATCCGACGACACCCCCTGGGGTGTCTACGAGGCCTGCGAGAGTCTGGTCGACGTCGAGGACAACTTTCAGTTCTGGCGATTCCGCCATCTGCGCACCGTGCAGCGCACCATCGGCTTCAAGACCGGCACCGGCGGTTCGTCCGGTGTTGCGTTCCTCAAGCGCGCCCTCGACCTGACTTTCTTCCCCGAGCTTTACGCCGTCCGCACTGAGATTGGAAACCCTTCATGAGTTCACCCGCAGCACCCGGAGCCGTTGCCGCAGCGTTGGATCAAGCAGATCCGCTCGCGCACGTGCTCGACCAGTTCGCCCGCGACGAAGATGGCGTGATCGCCTATCTCGATGGCAACTCCCTCGGTCGGCCGCTCCGCACGACGGCCGCAGCCCTGACCGATTTTGTCGAGAACTCTTGGGGTACAAGGTTGATTCGCGGCTGGGATGAGCGATGGATGAACGAACCACTGGTCCTCGGGGACCGGCTCGGCGAGGTTGCCCTCGGCGCCGCGGCCGGGCAGGTGTTCATCGGCGATTCCACTTCCGTGCTGATCTACAAATTGATCAGGGCTGCCGTCGCTGGCCGCCCAGGGCGTACCGAGGTGGTCATCGACCGAGATAACTTCCCCACCGATCGTTACATTCTCGAAGGGATCGCGATCGAGTGCGGTCTCACGCTGCGTTGGATTCAGGCGGATCCGACTGCCGGGGTCGAGACAGCTGATCTGGAGTCAGTTCTCGGGGCGAACACGGCACTGGTGGTACTGAGCCATGTCGCCTACCGCTCCGGGCACCTGGCCGACGCGGCAGCGATCACCACGCAGGTCCACGAGGCCGGTGCGCTCATTCTGTGGGACCTTTCGCATTCTGTCGGTTCGGTACCGGTTGAGTTGGATGCCTGGAACGTCGACCTGGCCGTCGGTTGCTCCTACAAATACCTGAACGGTGGACCCGGGGCCCCTGCCTTCGGTTACGTCCGACGGGATCTGCAAAATGTTCTCCAGCAGCCGATCTGGGGATGGATCGGCGCCGACCAACCATTCGTGATGGGACCCAGCTATCACCCGGCCGACGGCATCCGTGCATACATCACCGGTACCCCACCGGTGCTGGCGATGCAGCCGATGAAGGGCATGATCGAATTGATCGCCCGGGTCGGGATGGCGCAGGTGCGCGCAAAGTCCATCGCTCTGACCGAATTTGCCATCTCGATGATCGATACCGAGCTCATTCCGCTGGGCGTCACCCTCTCCAGCTCACGGGAAAGCGCCAAGCGCGGGTCCCATGTCATCATCGATCACCCGAGCTTCCGTGAGGTCACCGCGATGATGTGGCAACGCGGTGTCATCCCGGACTTCCGGGCGCCAACCGGATTGCGTCTCGGGCTGTCCCCACTGTCCACCTCTTTCGCCGAGGTTGAGCGGGGCATCCACGCGGTGGCGGCTTGCCTTCGCGAACTCGGCTGACCGATTCGTGGGTACCGTCCTGGATGACCTGGAATCCAGACCTGGCAGTGCAACCTCACTGCTGCGGACCGTCATCGGCCTGTATTTGCGAGGGCCGAATGCGCAACTCACGGCTGGGAACCTCGTAGTTCTGATGGACGCACTGGGCGTGAGTGCGGCCAACACCCGGACTGCGGTCGCGCGAGTCAAACTCAAGGGGCTGATCCGCTCGGCCCAGGTGGCCGGCGCCCCCGGGTATGTCCTGGATCAGGCAGCTGAGGAGATGCTCGCGCGGGGCGACCGGCGAATATTTCACCCCCGCACGATGGATGCCGCCGACCACTGGTGCCTGATCTCCTTCAGCGTTCCGGAGACCGAGCGGGAACGACGGCATCAGCTACGCCGCAGGCTTTCCTGGATCGGCTGCGGGACGGTAGCCGCCGGGCTTTGGATTGCTCCGGACATGTTGCGCGATGAGATCGAACAGGTCTTTGATGAGTTGGAGTTACGGGACCGCACCACGCTGTTTGTCACGGCCGCCCCGTTGTCCGGCGTGCCGTTGGCAACGGCAATATCCCAATGGTGGGACCTGCCGTCTATCGCCGACCTGCACAACAGCTTTCTCTCCGACACCGATGCGGTACCGCTCCGAGCGGCAGACCAAGCCGCGGAGGCCTTTTCACATTTCGTGCACAGTATCGATTCCTGGCGCATCATCCCCTATCTCGATCCTGGCCTGCCCTACGCCCTGCTACCGGCAGATTGGCCCGGCCGGGCCAGCTCGGCCCGGTTTGCCGAAATTCACCGCCATTTTCAACAATCGGCCGCCGACTTTTTTGCGCAGGTATGTGCCGAGGCACCGACCGACAGCTCAGTTCTTCCAGACTCTGCTTTCTGATTGGACGGCGCCGGCGTCATCGATCACACCGGCAGCAAACAGTTGCGCCAGCTCATCGTCGGCGAATCCGGCCTGGGCCAGAACTTCTCGAGTGTCCTGGCCTGTTCGCCGGCGTGGACTGGGCACCGTTGGCGGAACTCCGTCGAATCTGGGCGAGGGTGCGCCCTGAACGACGCCGCCCACCTCGACGAAAGTACCGCGAGCTCGATGGTGGGGATGATCCGGAGCTTGCGCCAGAGTGAGAACCGGTGAATAACAGGTGTTTTGTCCCTCGAAGAGAGAATCCAGCTCATCCCGAGTGAATTCTGCAATTCGGGCACCCAGCACAGCTTTGAACTCCCCCCAACGTTCGGAATCGAAATGGTGTGCCCTCAGGTCGGTCGGCAGATCCAACAGGTCGCACAGCTGTGACCAGAAGATCGGCTCGACAGCGCCGATGCTCACCCATTGTTCGTCCCTCGTCAGGTAGACGTCATAGAACACCGCACCGGAGTCCAGGATCTGCGTCCCACGCCGATCCGAGAAGTGTCCCTCACCAAGGAATCCGTGGAACATCGCCATCAGTGCCGAGGTGCCGTCGATCATTGCCGCGTCAACCACCTGCCCACGACCCGTCACGCGTGCGGACAGAATTCCGGCCAGCATGCCAACGGTCAAAAGCATTCCACCACCGCCAAAGTCGCCGAGCAGATTCAGCGGCGGAGTCGGCGGTTGGTCGCGCCGACCGATCGCGTGCAGGGCGCCGGTAAGGGCAATGTAGTTGATGTCATGTCCGGGTTGGCCGGCCAGCGGTCCCTGCTGGCCCCAGCCGGTCATTCGGCCGTACACCAGTGCCGGATTCACCTGCCGGCAATCCTGCGGACCTACCCCGAGTCGCTCCGCAACGCCCGGCCGGAAGGCTTCGATCAGACCGTCTGCGTTGTGACAGAGCCGCCGAACCACGGCAGCACCGTCGGGCGATTTCAGATCCACCGCCACCGAACGCCGACTCCGAAACAACACGCTGTGACCGCTTGCCGCCCAGGGATTCCCGCCGGGGCGCTCGATGCTGATCACTTCGGCTCCGAGGTCGGCCAACATCATGCCGGCAAAGGGGCCCGGGCCGATTCCGGCAAGTTCGATGATCCGGACTCCCGCCAGCGGAGCGCTGCCTGCTCGAGGTGGATCAGCAGCTTCGCCTCGTGCCCCGTCCGTCATGAGCATCATCGTGCCAGGCGCCCGCTTGCCCAGTGCGGGACAAGCGGGCCCGGCGGTCAGTTGACGAAGCCGCCGGGGGTGCTCTCGACGGTCACTTCGGCCACCGCGCCCGCGGCGGAGGTGGTTGGCGCACCGGCAGCTGCTGATGCGCCGGGGGCTTCGGACCCGGTTGGTGATGCGGGATTCTCATCAGCCTTGACCTTGGCCTCGCTGAAGACCTCGTTGGCCGTGGCCCACACCATTTCCGCACCTTGCTCGGCAAATTTGTAGCCACGGATGCCGACCTCGGTAACGCCGACGGCCGCTTGCTTGGCAATATTGCCGATGTTGGTGCCTTTGGCTGCTTCCAGCAATGCCAACCCGGCCGCTCCGGTCAGAGCGGCACCGATTACCTGTTTGGCGATGAATCCAATGATCATGTCGAACTCCTTCGATGTGCGCTCGCGAGCTGCCCCCGTTGCGCAGGCGATTTACGTGGCTCAGCGATGATGCCAGAGCAACGTGGTGGCGCCGGCATCTACCGGGCCTTGTTCAAGAGTAACCGCGCGTCAATGCCGAAAATGGCGTGGTTTACCCTATCCTCGCAGTTCAGGAGTTTGCGACGAATTCGACTCAGGGTCAGATCTCAGGGGATAAATCAGGGTTTCACCGAGGTTTGACCGAGCTGCCATCAGACGTTGCCCATCAGACGTTGCCCATCAGACCAAGGGAACTACGGCTGGTCAGCTTTCCAGGGTGCCGGGCCAGACAATGGCGGCCGGCGCCTCCTGTTCGGCCTGCGCTGTTTGATAGATCCTAAAACCACGGGCCTGATAGTTCTGTAAGGCCGTCGGCCCGTCCAGCGAGGAGGTCTGAACCCAGATCTTTTTTACCGGCGGAAATTCGGGCCACCGACGACGAAGTGACCACGCCTTGTGGATGCCCACGGATAGTAGGTGACCGCCAATACCCTGTCCGGTGAATGCGGGCGTCAGCCCGAAGAACGCGATCTCGACAAAAGTGCCGCCGTCGCCCGGCGAGGTGGCCAGCTCCACGTAGCCGGCCGGGCCGCCCTCCACATAGGCAACCCAGGTTTCCGAACCCGGCAACTCGTAGCAATCGCGCCACTGTTGCTCGGTCCAACTGAGTCGGCCGGTCCACCGCCGAGGTCCACCGACCGCGCTATAGAGATAGCGACCGTAGGCCGGGGTCATCTCGAGAACTCTCTCGATCCGGACCGGCTTGCCCGGCGCCTTGGAGAATTTCAGCTCCTGGAGATCGGTCTGCTCGAGGTACGTGGTTGTCACCAACATCGGCCAAGTAAAC
>JBBSUU010000081.1:0-9295 GCA_038234115.1 Mycobacteriales bacterium | reverse complement strand
TGGCGCTCCGCGGTCGGTAGCCTTTACCAGTACTACCAGCGGTCTGCTTCTGACGGATAAAAGGGAGCTAATGGTTACTACCGACGGCGGTAAGACCTGGGCCATTATCACCCCGGCCGGCGCTTTGCATTACGCTGGTGAGCTAGTGGCAGTACCGGGCACCAGCACCTATTTGTCATTTGGATTTATAACCGGCATCAACCCTGAACCAGGCGCGCGCGGAACTGCCCTATCGGTAGATGGGGGCCTGAACTGGCATCGATGCCTGCGCTGCGACGCGTGGTTACCGATCGTCGCCGCAGCCGATACCAGCGCAGCAGATGCTGCCCTGCCAGGCGTGATAGACCGGTCGGCCATCACGGTGCCGCTGCGCGGCAAGTTGTTGCGGGACAGGTACGTTTTGCGATTGATCGCGATTGACCGGGCGCTGCACTTCATCGTGTTGGCGGCGATCGCGATTTTTATCGTACTTTTTGCCCGACATGAACAGCAGTGGGCGAGGAAGTTCGTCGGAGTACTGAATAACCTGCAGCAAGCCGTCGGCGGTCACAATGCATTGGTGGCCGAAATTGA
Organism: Mycobacteriales bacterium; assembly: GCA_038234115.1. Classification (GTDB taxonomy): domain Bacteria; phylum Actinomycetota; class Actinomycetes; order Mycobacteriales; family Nakamurellaceae; genus Nakamurella. The sequence continues at coordinate 8,722 of JBBSUU010000081.1, read as the reverse complement.
AAAGTCGTTCACGCTGAAGAGTTCGACGATCTGGCTGGCGGCCGCCATTGTTACCGCATATGCACTTCTCGAAGGCGTGGAGGCGATCGGGCTGTGGCTCGCGAAGCGGTGGGCTGAGTATCTGACACTGATCGCCACAACAATCCTGCTGATTCCAGAGGTATACGAGATCGCCAAGGGAACAAGTTGGCTCAAGATCGTCACGATGGTGCTCAATATCGCTGTAGTGGTGTACCTGTTGGTGGCCAAACGACTTTTCGGCATCCGTGGCGGTGGCGCCGCAGAAGAAGCCGAGCGGCAACGCGACATCGGTTGGGGCGCAGTCGATAGCGTCCTTCCTGGACCTGTTGCCACTACGAAAGTGAGCAGCTGAACAATGCGGTTCGGAAAGCCGCGTCCGGCGTGGCCACGCGGACGGGGCCCGGAGATGCCACCACCCTTGGTCCGTCAAAGCGGGAGAGCTGGCGTTGGAACAGCTCAGAGAGACCCTCGAGCTCTACGCGGGTTATCGGCGCGTCATCGCAGTCGACCGCTACGACCAGCGGGCCCACAAAGGTCTGATCGACGCGCTCACCAATCTGGGGGCGACGAAACAGGCCAGTGATGCGCGCGGGACCTATGTAAATCGGATGGCAGAGTTGGGAATCAGCAGCTTCTGACCACAGCATCTGTTCGTGGTCGGCCAGACGTAGCCACCCGCAGACTCGCAGCGCACCCCGCCCAGGATGCGCAACCGCTCTGACAATCCACTCCTATTCGGGTGTCTTCAGTCTGCTCGTGCCCAGCACGAGTGACTGACGACGTTGGTGGACGGTGAAGTACCGCAGGCCCTGCTCGCCGGCGGTGAATTGGCGGCGTGCACGGCGCGGCATCCACAGCAGGGCACCGGGGGCAAGATCGATAGTGCCCAGTTCGGTGGTCAGCTGACCGCTTCCGGCCAGGACATGGATGAGGACATCCAGATCAGGACCGGTGTGCGCGTCGATCGTCCCGTCGGGTGGAAGCGCGATGATATTGGAATCCAGATCCCGTTCGCGGGCTTCCAGCTTCCAGACAGCCCCCGTGACATCAGGCGCCGCGGTGTCAGCTGTGACCTTTGTGGTGTCGACAAGCACGCGCGGCAGGGGAGTGCTGGTGAGTTTGGTGATCTTGATGCGCCAGTCACGCATCTCGGTGTTGAGGTATTCCCAGGAATAACTGCCGGCGTGATCGGCCTCGAATTCTTCATGAAGATGCTGCGGATCATGGTCATTGACCAGAACGAAGGCGCCGCCGACGGGCAGTGCGGCGTAGGTGGCGAAGATGGTGGGGTGCTTGTCGGGCTTTCGGATTCCGCGCACGTCCAGTTCCGCTACGCCTGATTCGCTGACGGTCTGCGATGACATGGCCATAACTCCTCACCTAGTTTCTACAATGACTACTTGTGTAAACTCTAGGCTACGTCGTTGTGCCACTGCAACGCGACCAGGAGGACGCCACATGACCAAGCCATCACGGGGTCGGCAACCGACGAGGCGACGCGAGCAGGTCTTGCACCTTCTTCGCGAGGTAACCGAACCGCTGGGGATAGCGCAGATCGCGGGCCGGCTGGGAGTTCATGCGAACACCGTTCGTTTTCATCTCGATACGTTGGTCAGTAACGGTCAGGTCGAATGCACGAAGGCGGAGCCGGGCACCCCCGGTCGTCCACCGCAGCTGTTCCAGACGGCGCGGGGTATGGACCCGATGGGTCAGCGGGATTACCGCTTACTGGCCGAGGTTCTCGCTCTCAGTATTGCCGGCGAGCCCGATCCAAGTCGCCGGAGTGCGGAGGCCGGGCGAATGTGGGGACGCCTGCACGCCGCCGCGGTCACCGATTCGAATGGCGGCGGTCCCAGCGGCACCGAAGGGCCCGCTAAGTCGGTGAGACAGTTGATGCAGCTGCTCTCGGATTTCGGTTTCGCGCCCCAACCGGTGACCGGCGGTGTCCGGCCGCAGATTGGCTTGCGGAATTGCCCGTTCCTTGAGTTAGCAGTTCAGCGCGAAGATGTCGTGTGCCGGATCCACCTGGGCCTGATGCAGGGTGCGATGGAATCGTGGAACTCGCACGTCATAGTGGAGCGGCTCGAGCCGTTTGTCGAACCGGACCTGTGCATGGTCCACCTGAGTGCGAGCGCGACGCCGTGATGCGCGCAGGGCCGGTACTGCTGAGCGTTCGCATCCGGACCCAAGAATGAGAACCCCAGCCAACTCTGCGGAACCAAACAGGGCCGGGCCGGCGATGCTGCACCCGCGCATGATGCCGACCCCAGCCACTGTCCTGGTCGGAATTGGTTGCGGCTGCGTTGTTCTCGGTGGAGTGGTGGCCGCGATCACCGGACCATTCGGGTTGGCGACTGGTAGCTGGCTGGCGGCCTACCTGGTCCTGGTCGGCGGGGTAGCCCAGTACGCAATGGGTCGCGCCCGAACCTGGAATCGGAACGGCGGCCAGCCGGCAGGTTGGGGCTGGGCGCAGATCGCGGCCTGGAATCTTGGCAACGCTGCGGTAATCGGTGGCACCCTGGCCGGCCAACCATTGTTGGTTGATTTCGGCTCGGTGCTGCTGGTCGTCGCCCTGGTGATTGCGCTGCAGAACGCCCGCACCTTGTCGGGTCGGTCCCACCGTTCGGCTGTTGCGCCGGTCTTCGGCTGGGCCTATCGGATTCTGCTGTTGGTGCTGGCTGTCAGCATTCCGGTCGGCATGGTGCTCTCGCATCTTCGGCATTCCTGAACGGCGCCGATCAGCATTTCTGAATGGCCCTGATCAGCACTTCTCAACTACGGCCCTGGCTATTCCAAACCCAGCCGTGTTCGGCCGGTGGGCGGCTGCCAACTCCGCACAGGCTGCCAACTCCTGACAGGTGGTCAACTCCTGGTCGGCATTCACGTCGCCAGGAAAGCACCCAGCACCACCAGGGCAAGACTGAGCAGGCCGAGTGCGGCTCGTAGACCGGCTGCTACCAGGGCACCCCGGCGCACTTGTTCGCTCAACTGCTTGTCCTGCGCTGACCCGAGCAGATTGCCGCGCAACACGGTCATTCGTTTGGCCTGAAATACGGCGACGGCAAAACTTGCCAGCAGCACTGCCACCACTACCGTGGTTGAGATCAGAAGCGCGTCCCAGGGGCGATCGCGGGTCATCAACGCACCGGTAGCCACAGCAATGAGCAAGGCGGGCAAACCAAGCCACAGATAGGACCGGCCCAGCGACCGGAAAAACTTCACCCGACCTCGAGGATCAAGAGTGGCAGCGGCAGTCCGGGCGATCACCGCGATAGCGACATAGCCGCCGATCCAGATGCTGGTGGCCAGGATGAATACGGCCAACAAAATCGCATCAGCCGGGTCAGACACGGACACCGGCCAAGTCGGGCAACTCTGGCCAGGGGGAGCCGGCCTGGTCAACTTCGGACACACCGGAAGGCCAATCCCTTCCCGCCGCCGTCGGTATCGTCATTCGCACGCGATCCTTCCCGCCATTGGTAATCCTCTCCCTTGTTTATACAAGTATGACTTGTGAAAATTTCGGTGCGGCCGCCAACCATGAGACCGGGTCTGGGCGCGGTCGTCCGGCCCGGGGCGGAGAAGGGCAAGCGCTGCCCGTCAATTTGTCGCCGCCGGCCACCGCAGCCCGGCCACCGCAGCCCGGCCACCGCAGCCGGTTTGGCCCCAGCGACATGTTGGCCGATCTACCTCAGCCCCCGATCGAATTGAGCTCCCGTACGTCAGCTCCTGCAAGTTGCAGTCCGGCACCTTTGACGTTTTCGTGCAGATGGGCAATCGAGGAAGTCCCCGGGATCAACAGTATGTTGGGCGAGCGTTGCAGCAACCAGGCCAATGCGACGGCCATGGTCGTGGTCTCGAGCCGGGCGGCAACGCGACCGAGGGTATCGGACTGTAACGGCGAGAATCCGCCGAGTGGGAAGTAGGGAACGTAGGCAATACCCTGCTCCGCCAACGAATCCACGACCGCATCGTCATCCCGGTTGGCGATGTTATAGAAGTTCTGCACGCAGACAATCGGTGCAATCGTCTGGGCTTCGGCAATCTGATCGGCATTCACCGTGCTGATCCCGATGTGTTTGATCAGGCCCTCCTGCTGCATTTCGGCAACGGCCGTCAACGGTTCGGCGATCGAACCGGCGGTGGGGGCTTGGAAACCGCCGACCCGCAGGTTCACCACATCAATGGCATCCAGGCCCAGGTTGGTCAGATTGTCATGCACTGCCTGGCGGAGCTCGTCGCGGGAAAGTGCCGGTGGCCAGCCGCCTTCGGCGTCCCGACGGGCGCCGATCTTGGTGACGAGATGGACCTGCGCAGAGTTGGGGTGCAGCGCTTCCCTGATGATCTGGTTCGTGAAGTGCGGGCCGTAGTAGTCCGAGGTGTCGATGTGCGTGATCCCCAGCGCGGTCACCTCTTTCAGCACGGCGACCGCGGCATCATGATCGGCCGGTGGGCCAAAGACGTGCGGGCCGGCGAGTTGCATGGCCCCGTAGCCCATCCTGGTCACGATGAGATCGGGAGCCAGTGGATAGGTGCCTCCTGGGAGAGTGGCGGAAGCCATGGCATGCCTTTCAACGGTTTAGTGGGGCGCGGGTCCTGCTGATCCGCTCCTCTTCGACTGCACTTTCCCCCGAACAGGGTTCGCCAACCAGATTCCCGATGTTCCGGTCACTGATATATCCAGCCAACCAGCGGGCCCAACCGCGAAGTCGCCTCAGGATGGGTTGTATTGGAGCACAGCGTCCAACGGTCTTTCGAAGATGCGGAAGATCTGGAATGCGACCTCCAGCGAGGGGGAATACTTGCCTTGCTCGATGGCGATGACCGTTTGACGGGTAAGACCGCGTCGGCGATCCAGAAGTAAGGGGCTTGGAACATGGGCAGCACCAGAGCGGCGACACCGCCGATTAGGACAAAGCTCTGACCGATGTATTCGCCGAAGCGGTAGATCTCTCGATCACGCATGGTTGAGCCCTGAAGTGGGGGCCGGCAGACGCAATCCGCGGCGGGCGACTTCGACAGGACACAATGGCGGAGTCAGTGCATCGAGCAACATCTTGATCAAGGGAGATTGTGATGGAGAACGCGTTCTACACATCAGAAGTTCAGGGACCCTACGAGCTGATCGGAATCGGCGATCTGGAACTGGAGGACGGCGGTGTGCTGCGCGATGTCCAGCTCGCGGTGGCTGTCTACGGCACCCTGAACGAAGCCAAGGACAATGCGATCCTGGTGCCCACCTGGTTCTCCGGGACGCACCAGACCTACAACGATGTCTACATCGGACCGGGGCACGCACTCAACCCGGAGAAATACTTCATCGTCGTGGTCAATCAGATCGGCAACGGGTTATCGACTTCGCCACATCACGCTTCCGACCCCAAGGAGGCAGCGGCGTTCCCCCACGTGCGAATTGGCGATGATGTCGTGGCGCAGGAGAGGTTGCTGCGAGAACACTTCGGTATCAACGAGTTGGCGCTGATCGTCGGCGGGTCCATGGGTGCCCAGCAAACGTGGGAGTGGGCCGTTCGATTCCCGGCGAAGGTCAAACGCGCGGCCCCCATTGCCGGGACCGCGCAGAACACCCCGCACGACTTCCTCTTCACCCGAACGTTGATGGAGGCCATCACCTCCGATCCCGGTTATGCCGATGGTCGCTACGCGACCAACGCCGAAGTGGCCGATGGCCTTGCTCGGCATGCCCGGATCTGGGGAGTGGTCGGTTTGTCGACCGAGTTCTGGAAGTCCGGCGCCTACCGACTCTTCGGCTTCGAGTCGATGGATACCTTCCTCGATGAATTCATGGTGCCGCTGTTCCAAGCAATGGACCCCAATGCCCTGGTTCTGATGGGCTGGAAGTGGCAGCGCGGAGACGTCGCCCGCCATACCAATGGAGATCTGGCAGCTGCCCTGGGTCGCATCACCGCGAAGGTTTTTGCGCTCCCCATCGATGAGGACATGTTTTTTCCACCACGTGATATCCAAGCCGAGCAGCAGTTGGTGCCGAACAGTGAGGTGAGGGTACTGCGGTCCGTGTGCGGCCACTTCGGTGTTTTCGGCGCGGAACCTGAGTACATGCAGCAACTGGATCAGCACCTTCTGGAACTATTGGAGAGCAGCGCATGACATCAGAGCACACCGAAACGATCAATGCCACATCAGAGTTGACCGGTCAGGTCAGCCCCGGTTGCGCCTGCGGGTCGGTCAGTCGTCGAGTGGCCCTGAGCGTGGGTCTGGCGGCGGGAGCAGCAGCGCTGGCGGCCTGCGCCAGTAGTCCGGGGATGTCGGTGCAATCGTCATCGGCTGCGTCATCGGCCGGCACTTCACCCACTAGCGTTGCCGCGAGTAGTGCGGGCGCCACCAGCGCCGGCCCGTCCAGTTCGTCGAGTGCACTCGGATCCTCGGCTGCGATCTCCAGCGCTGAAACGTCGGCCCCAGCTACCAGCGCCGCACCGGCGACTTCAGCCGTGTCGGTCCCGACGACCACGAATTACGGTGCGCTCGAAGCGATTCCGGAAGGTAGTGCCTTGATCGCCGGTCCTGAAAATGCACCAATTGCACTGGCCAGGACGGGGACCACGGTAGTGGCCTTCAGTGCGGTGTGCACGCATCAGGGATGCACGGTCAATGCGCGGGGTGCCCAGTTGGTCTGCCCGTGTCATGCCTCGAAGTTCGATCCGCTCACCGGGACGGTACAGGGTGGGCCGGCACCCTCCCCGTTGCCGTCGGTGCCGGTTCAGGTCGTCGATGGAATTGTTTACGCGGCCTAGAGACTTACATCACCCCGGTTGAATGAGTTGGCGGGCTTGCGCCAGGTTGCGGGGATACTGGATGGGGTGAACCATCATGCAGTGAGCCCCCAGCCAGTCTCGCCGCAGGCACCCACCCTGCGCGGTATCCAGATCATGAAACAGCGTTGGCAGGATCTGGCATTTTTGCACTGGCGGATTGATTCCGATCGGCTGACCTCGCTGATGCCGGCCGGGGTGCGTCCGGACGAGCACGACGGCTCGAGCTGGATAGGGCTGATTCCCTTCGAAATGGTGGGTGCCGGGCCATTTCATGGCCCGGCCATCCCCTGGCTGGGTACATTTGCCGAGACCAATGTCCGGCTGTACACCGTCGATAGGCAGGGCCGCCGGGGAGTGCTGTTCCTCTCGTTGGAAACACAGCGGCTGGCGGTGATGATCGGTGCTCGCGCCGCGTTCGGTACGAAGTACATGTGGTCCAAGATGCAGATCACTCGGCGCGACGGCCAGATCGAGTACGACAACACCCGCAGATGGCCGGGCCCGAAGGGAACGAAGTCCAGGGTGGTAATCCGGCCGGGGGAAGCAATCGCGGCTCCGGACCCGTTGGCGCTGTTCCTCACTTCAAGGTGGGGCCTTCATACCTCATGGCTGGGACGCACGCTCTACGTCCCCAACGAGCATCCGCCGTGGCCCCTTCACCAGGCCACGGTGCTCGAACTCGATGACCATCTGCTGGGTGCTGCCGGGTTCGCGGACCTGGGGAATAGAGCGCCGGATTCGGTGCTCTATTCCCCAGGGGTGTACACGATCTTCGGAATGCCACAACGCTGATCTGGTTCACACGGTGAAAAAGCGATCGCGGCGCAAACGAGAAAAATCGGTTGCTGTGCGCCGCTTCTCAGCCGGCGGCGATCGCCGGTTTACGCTTCGCGGCGGCCGAGTTGAGGATTTCGCTCAGTACCTCCAGGACGTGAGTCGCGCGCACCGCGTCGGCAAGGGGGGCGCGGCCGTCGAGCAGGCTCTGTGCCATCTCGACCAAACCCATGCCCATGTACCCTGGACCATCCGGAAAATCAGCTGAGTTACCCAGATCCACCTCGTCGAAATGGTCTGTGCCGCGGCCACTCAGATAGACCGGCCCATCCCAACTGTTGGGCCGTGGAGCCAAAATGGTGCCTTCGGTTCCATAGATCTCGAACGGCGGAATCTGGGTGTCCTGCACATCGAAACTGGCGACAAGAGTTCCCACCACACCGCTGTCGAATTCCAGCACGCTGGCGACGTGTGTCGGGGTGCCGACCGAAAAGGTGCTACCGGCCCGGTCCCCGGTCAATACCGTACGAAACTCCCTGGGGGCGGCCGCGACTCCCGTGCTGTGGGTGATCGGGCCGAGCAACTCGATCATTGCGGTGAGATAGTACGGTCCGATGTCCATCAACGGCCCGGCCCCCGGCATGAACAAAAAATCGGGATTCGGATGGAACCGCTCCGGCCCGGCGTTCATCACCGAAGCGTTCACCGCAATCGGCCGACCGATTGCTCCGGTGTCGACGAGTTTCTTGCACGTTTGCATTCCCTGGCCCATGAAGGTGTCCGGTGCCACGCCCACGATCCGGCCTAGCGCCGCGGCGGTCCGTAGAATCTTGCGCGCATCGAAAACGGAGGTGGCAATTGGTTTCTCGCTGTACACATCCTTACCGGCCCAAAGTGCTCGCAGGGTGATGTCCGCATGCGCCTCGGGAGTGGTCAGGTTCAGTATCAGATCGATATCTTCCCGATCAAGAAGCTCATCGACGGTCATCGTCATCGGGATGCCGTAAATAGCAGCGGTCTGCTCTGCTCGGGCCGAATCCTGATCGGCGCAGGCCACCACCGTCAGTTGTGCGGAAACGGCGATATTTGTCAGATAGGTGGTACTGATATGACCGCAGCCGATGAGTCCGACGCGA
>JBBSUU010000080.1:0-9378 GCA_038234115.1 Mycobacteriales bacterium | reverse complement strand
CAGGTCATGGATCTCATCGAAGTCGCGCCCGCGGACCTGCATCTTCTGATAGATCGAGTAGTAGTGCTTCTCGCGGCCGACAATTTCGGCGTTGATCTTGGCCGCGGTGAGTTCGGTCGACAGTTCAGAGGTAACGGTCGCCAGGTAGGTGTCTCGCGACGGTGCCCGATCGGCAACCAATCGGACGATCTCGCCGTAGCGCTTCGGGTGCAGGATGGCGAACGCCAAATCCTCCAATTCCCACTTGATGGTTGCCATCCCGAGACGATGCGCCAAGGGCGCCAATACTTCGAGTGTTTCGCGAGCCTTCTTCGCCTGCTTCTCCGGAGCCAGGAAGCGCATCGTGCGCATATTGTGCAACCGGTCCGCGAGTTTGATCACCAGCACTCGAGGGTCCCGGGCCATGGCAATCACCATCTTGCGGATGGTCTCGGCCTCGGCAGCATCGCCGAAATTGACCTTGTCCAGCTTCGTGACGCCGTCCACCAGGTGCGCAATTTCGGCCGAGAAATCAGCAGTTACCTGTTCAAGGCTGTAGGGCGTGTCCTCGACGGTGTCGTGCAGCAGGGCCGCCACCACGGTGGTGGTGTCCATACCGAGGTCGGCCAGCACCGTGGCAACGGCGAGTGGGTGGGTGATGTAGGGGTCACCGGATTTGCGGAACTGCCCGCGGTGGGCTTCCTCAGCCACTTCGTAGGCATGCTGCAAGATTTTCAGGTCGGCCTTGGGATGGTAAGACCGGTGCACGGCAAAGAGCGGTTCCAAGACGGTGGTCGGCCCGGAGTTCAGACGTTGACCGCTCATCCTTCTGGTCAGCCTGTTGCGGACCCGGCGAGTGGCGGACAGGGTTTCCTGGGGCGGCGCGGCCGGAGCGGCCGCGGCCAGAGCCGGCACCAGAGAGGGTGTAGCTTCGGCCTTTTCGCTCACGCCCGCAATGTCGGAACTCAACGGGCCTCCAATCGCGCTTCATCTTCCGGGTCGGATCGCGGCTCAGGTGTTCTTGCGGCAGCTGATTCCTGAGACGGAGTAACCGGCAACCCGAGCGGTCACTCACTCCATCGAGCATAGTCCCGGCCGACCACTCCACTCACTCGCCATCGACCGTCGGCGCTGCGCCGGTAGCAAAGTGCGCTGCTGAATCTCACGACGCGGGGACGTACTCCGAGGCGGCGCGGAGCACTCTCGATCCACCAGACCGGGTCAGACCAGCTCGGAGTCGACCCTGAGCGGGTCAGAGGCGACGAACCGCGGCCAGCGGGACGGAGCAGGACGACTCGAACCGACTTCGGCCGCCCAGATCAGTCAGCTCCATCAGAACCGCCACCCCAACCACGGTGGCACCGGCAGCGTTGAGCAGGGCGCAGGCCGCAGCGGCAGTGCCACCGGTTGCGAGCACATCATCAACGACCAGAACTCGAACGCCGTCCGGCACATCGGCCGGGTGCAGTTCCAATCGTGCCGTTCCATACTCCAACGCGTAATCCTGACCGATGACTTCGCCGGCCAACTTCCCGGCCTTGCGGACCGCCAGGACGCCGCAACCCACCTGCATCGCTACTGCCGCACCCAACAAAAACCCCCGGGCATCCAGCGCGGCAACCAGATCAAATGGTTCGTCAACCACTATGGCAAGTGCGGCCACCACCGACTGCAGCCCGACCGGATCAGCCAACACCGGAGTGATGTCGCGGAACAGAACTCCCGGCGCCGGAAAGTCCTGAACCACTCTGGTCAATCGATCAAGTTGTTGACCGGCGGTGGCCAGAATCTCGGTCCGTGCGGGGACGAGGCCGCGGTGCCGCATCTAGCGACTGCGCTTGCCGGCCGGCCGAGTGTTCTTGTTCCCCGGTCGTTGTGGCTTGATACCCGGTTTGGGTGCCTCGCCCGGCTTCGGGTTGAGCACCGAGGCGCCGGCAGCATGACCTCTGGCCACTTCCTCGGTGGCAACCGGTTCCGGCGTTATTGTCTGTTCAATCAGTGTTGTACCGGCGGCCGCTTTACCGGAACCAAATTTGGCACCTGCTCTGGCCGCGACCGGCGGCGCAACACGGCCGATCGGGTCGCCATCGGCATCAACTATCAAGCCCTCGGCCTTACGCCGAGCAGCCACCCGGGCCGTGTGAGCCTTGATCAGGGGATCGCGCATCTTGAGGTCGACTGCCAACGGAACAGCAATGAAGACCGAGGAGTACCCGGACACGATCATGCCGACCAACTGCACCAGCGCGAGATCCTTGAGAGTTCCGGACCCCAGAATGGCCACCCCCGCGACCAGCAGGCCACCGACGGGGAGCAGCGCGATCAGAGTGGTATTGATCGAACGCATCAGGGTCTGGTTGATCGCCAGATTTGACGCTTCTTCGAAATTTCGTCGGATCAGACTGGTCAGGCCCTTGGTGTTTTCCTGGACCTTGTCGTAGACCACGACGGTGTCGTAGAGCGAGAACCCGAGGATGGTAAGCAGTCCGATTACCGTGGCCGGCGTTACCTCGAATCCCACCAAGGAATAGATACCGGCGGTGACGATCAGATCGTGGAAGACCGAGGTGACGGCGCCGACCGCTACTCGCCGTTCGTACCGCACCCAGAGGAAGAGGGAGACCGCGATCAGGAATACGAATAACGCAAGGAACGCACGCTGCGAAATCTCACCACCCCAGGTCTCGGACACATCAGAGTTGGAGATCTGATCGGTGCTCAGGCCGAATGCGGAGGCAATCGCCTGCTTGACAGTGACGATCTGGTCCGATGACAGGGTCTCGATCCGGACCTGCATGACTGCTGCGGTACCGGACCCGACAGTCTGAACGGTTGGGTCCGTGGCGCCGGTGCTGGCGGCAACGACCTGCGCGACCTGCTGGGTGGTCACCGAGTCTCCGGTGGGGAACTGCAATTTGGTTCCACCGGAGAATTCGATACCGAAGTTGAACCCGCGGATGCTGATCAGCAGAATGCCGATGACGACCATCGCGAGAGCTATCCCGTAGTAGTAGCGACGCTTGCCCATCAGGTTGAAGGCACCGGTACCGGTGGAGAGCCGCGCGATAAAGCTGGTTTGGACGTTCTTTTCAGCGATAGTGCTCGTCATGATCAGGACTCCTTCTTGACAAGCTTGGCGGCGTTTGCCCGCAACCGGACGCCGGCAGCGGCAACGGCACCCAGGCCGGACCACCGTGCGGAACTGAAGATCTTGTTACCCGATGCGAGCGCGACCAACGGATGCGTCACCAGGAACACCACGACGAGGTCGAGGACGGTGGACAGGCCGAGTGTGAAGGCAAAGCCCTTCACCTCACCGACGGCGAGCAGATACAGAATGGCGGCGGCCAGGAACGACACCGCGTCCGCCGAGAGAATCGTACGTTTGGCGCGGGCCCAGCCACGGGGAACCGCCGACCGGAATGTTCGGCCCTCGCGTACCTCGTCCTTGAGTCGTTCGAAGTAGACGACGAACGAGTCGGCGGTAATACCGATCGCGATGATCAGGCCCGCGACCCCGGACATGTCCAGGGCCAGTCCGATCCAGCGGCCGAGCAGTACCAGCACCGCGTACACCAGCCCGAAGGAAAGCAGCAGCGACAGGATGGTGATCACGCCGAGCAGACGGTAGTAGATCAAGCAATAGATGACGACCAGCAGCAAACCGATGCCGCCGGCGATCAGGCCGGCAGTCAGGTATTCGAGCCCCAGTTCGGCTGAGACCGAGTCGGCGGAAAGCCGCTCGAAGGCGATCGGCAACGCGCCGAACTTCAGCGAGTTCGCCAGGTCGACAGCTTCGGCCTGGGTGAAACTACCGGTGATCGAAGTGGCGGTGGTGATGGCGGACTGGATGGTCGGGGCCACCACGGTCTCACCATCGAGTGTGAAGGCCACTCGCTTACCGATGTTGGCCGTCGTGTACGCGGCCCAGTCGCTGAAGCCCTTGCTCTTGAATTCCAGACTGACCGACCAGCCTTCTGATTGGCTCAGCTGCGAGACGGCGCTGCTGATTTCACTACCGGCAATGATGGTGGGGCCGAGGAGGTAGATCTCTTTCTGGGCGGCATCGCAGGAGATCAGCGGCTTGCCCGGATCATCCAGACCGAGGTAGGGCTTGAGTTGGTCACAGCTCAGGCCGCTCTGGATTGCGGTGTTGACAGCAGTCTGCCAAGTCGTCCAATCGGCGGCCTGCGAGGAGGCCGGCTGCGTCGGATTGTTGGGCGCCCCACCGCTGGGCAGCGCGACATTGGGCGCGGCCGGCCCGGCGGCATCTGCTGTGCCAGTAGCTGCGGTAGCAGCGTCGGTGGATGCAGCGTCGGTGGATGCAGCGTCGGTGGATGCGGCGTCGCCGCCGGTGGCAGAGATCGACGCAGCGTCGGTAGCAGCACCCGTAGCGGCGGCATCGGTGGTGGCCACCGCAGCGCCCTGACCGCGAAGGCCCGAGCTGGATTCGGCGGCCGCCGTGGTCGGCGCCGCCGACTCCACGCCGTTGACCGCCGCATCAGCCGGCGAAACTGACGCCTCGGTCGTGGCGGTGGCCCCGGCCTCGTCGGTTCCGTTGGCCGTGCCGGTCGCTGTTGCGCTGGCTTCGGCGGCGGCGCTGGCGATCGCTGCGGCCAGTTCAGCCGAATACGGCGTACCGGAGCCAAGCACCGGACGGAAGTTGAGTTGAGCGCTGCGGGTCAGGTTGGTCAGGTCCTCGGTGCCCGGCACCGTGACGACGAGTTGGGTGGCGCCGTCGATCTGGATCTGAGCGCCGGCCACACCGGAACCGTTGACACGACGTTCCAGGATGTCCCGGGCCTGCAGCATGGCATTACGGTCCGGGGTGGTGTTGTCCGTGGTCTGGGCACCCAACACGATTCGGGTTCCGCCCTGCAGATCAATACCCAGCTTGGGGGTATTGGATCCGGAGGTGAAGAACACCAATGAATACAGACCAACGGTGATCACGACAAAAGTCATGATCATTCGCCATGGTCGGAACTGCCCGGCCGGTGTTGCCACGTTCGTCAATCTCCTCAGTGCTGATGCAAATGCTCGGCTGTACACCTGAATAGCTGCGGCCGGATCACAATCACGGTCGCAATGTTCATGTGGGCCAACCCTGACAAGCAGGGTGGCGGTGGGCAACTTCGCTGGACACGCACGTTTTTGCCCCGACCGCGGACCGCGATCGGGGCAACAACTTACGTTGGTAGCCGGTTGAAGTTACTCGCCCGGTTGCAGATAAATCGTCAAGTCAGGTTGTCGACACGCAACAACAGCAGAGCCAAGAGGCTGGGCCGAAGAGGTGAATTTACAACCAGGTACCGATCGGCCAGCCTAGCCGAGGTCTTTCTTGTGCAAATCCACTTGACCGTTGTCGATATCCGATACATCGGTGTCAGCATCTTCGCCAACAACGAAGTCATCATCTTCGGTCACCGTAGCAACGACAACTTCGCGGATGGCGGCCTTGACCCATGTGGTGCGCACGCCGGGCGCAATTTCCAACTCGACGGTGTCATCGGCCATCGCGGTCACCGTGGCGTACAGACCGGAAGTGGTCATGATGCGAGTGCCCGGCACGATCGAATCCTTCATGGATTTGTCGTCGGCAGCCATCTTCTTGCGCTTCTTCGACGAGAAATACATCATCACCACGAGGGCACCGATAAGTACCAGGGGCAGCAGTAGTTGGTCCATTTTCTCCTCTTCCTACGATGCTGTTTCGCACCGTCACAGACCCGGACCCAGCCCGCGGAGGGGAATTCCGACGGGGCTGCAGATCTTCGGCGAGTTCACGCAGATGAGGGCATATGCAGCTGACTGTACCGGATATCAGGCCGACAACTGAGCCGCAGAACCGCTGATTGCCAGGAAATATAAGGCCGGAGGGGACCGGAATTGGCTGCAAAGCGACCGATTCACGACTTCTAGCCACCCTGCGATCCACCGCTTGACTTGGACCCATCGCATCCGACCTCAGCAGTTCACCCCAGGCTTTGACGACCGTTGGCGCTGAGGCAACGATCAGGCTTCGTCGGCGAACAACGGCATCGGGACACTACTGCCCGAATCCGGCGACAGACCAAGATGCTCCCAGGCGCGCGAGGTGGCGATCCGCCCGCGGGGAGTTCTGGCCAGCATGCCGATCCGGACCAGAAAAGGTTCGCAGACCTCTTCCACGGTGGACGGTTCCTCACCGACGGCCACTGCCAACGTGGTCAGTCCGACCGGCCCACCGCCGAAGGACTGACAGAGCACAGATAACACCGCTCGGTCCAATCGATCCAATCCGAGTTCGTCCACGTCATAGACCGCCAGCGCCTGCTGAGCAATCTCCACGGTCACTGCCCCATCGGCCCGAACCTCGGCAAAGTCCCGGACTCGACGAAGCAGTCGATTGGCGATGCGCGGAGTTCCACGAGAGCGTCGTGCTATCTCCTGCGCGCCGGCCGGTCGCAGGTCGACGTCGAGGATGGTGGCCGAGCGGGTGATGATGTGCCGCAGTTCGGCGGCACTGTAGAACTCCATGTGCGCGGTGAAGCCAAACCGATCACGCAGCGGCGAGGTCAACTGACCAGATCTCGTGGTAGCCCCCACCAGGGTAAACGGCGCGATCTCCAACGGGATCGAGGTTGCGCCGGGACCTTTACCGACGATGACGTCAACCCGAAAGTCCTCCATGGCCAGGTAGAGCATCTCCTCGGCGGGTCGGGCGATGCGGTGGATCTCGTCGATGAAAAGCACATCGCCCTCGACCAGATTCGAAAGCATCGCAGCCAGATCGCCGGCCCGTTCCAGGGCGGGACCGGAGGTGATCCGCAGCGAGGTGCCCAGTTCGGCCGCGATGATCATCGCCAATGAGGTCTTACCCAGCCCGGGGGGTCCGGCCAGCAGCACATGATCCGGTACGGCGCCGCGAAGTTTCGCTCCGGACAGCACCAGCTCCAGTTGCTCCCGCACCCGATGCTGGCCAACAAACTCGCTGAGGTTCTTGGGCCGCAACGAGCTTTCGAGCTCATCCCCGGGCAGCGCGGTGGAGACAAGAAGTGCCTCATCAGCCGAATCCTCGAACCCATATTCAGGCTGCGCGTTCTCATCGGTCACCGTGATCTCCCGAGCAGGCCGAGCGCCCTGCGAAGCAGCACTCCGACGTCGCCATTGACAACCGCCGGGTCCTGCGCCTCGGCTCCGATGGACTCGACGACATCGCCGGCCTGTTTGGCAGACCAGCCGAGACCGATCAGGGCCTCGTTGAGCTTGTCACTCCATCCGTTCCTGGAGATGGAAGGCGCGGCAGCGCCGGCCGCGGCGATGGTGGTCAGGCGACCGACTTTGTCCCGCAATTCCAGTACCAGGCGTTCGGCGCCCTTGGTCCCGATCCCGGGCGCCCTGGTCAATGTTTTCACGTCCCCGGAGCCCAACGCCCGGACCAACTCCTCCGGCGGAAAGACGGCCAACAGGGCCAACGCAATCTTGGGACCCACTCCGGACACCGACTGCACCAGCTCAAACAGATCCCGGGCATCATCGGCGGCGAAACCGAAGAGTGTCAATGAATCCTCACGCACCACCAAGGTGGTTGCCAGATAGGCCTGGTCGCCCCGATGGAGGCCGGCCAGGGTCGCCGGGGTGGCGCGCACGGACATCCCGACACCGCCCACTTCGATGACCACCCGATCCAGCGAGATGGCCAACACGGCGCCACGCAAAGATGAAATCAACGCTGTCCTGCTCTCTTGGCTTCAACTGCGGTGGTTTCGGCGGCTGCGAGTTCGGCAGCTCTGAGTTTCATCGCATGGGCCTGGGTTGCCCGGGCCTCGGCGGCCCTGTTCTTATCGGCCTGTAGCGCCGCCCGGCGTTTGGCCTCCGCGAGCGGTGCTTGCTTTCGAGCCTCCCGCTGGGCAAGTTCCCAGCGCGAGGGCCCGGCGCTGACCGTGATGCTGGTGATGCTGCTCTGCTGTTGCAGTGCGGCCAACCGGCCGATCATCGGTGAGCGCATCAAATGGCACAGCGCCAGTGCCAATGCGTCCGCTGCGTCGGCCGGCTTGGGCGCTGCGGATAACTTCAGCAATTTGGTGATCATGATGGTGACCTGCGATTTATCGGCCGCCCCGTTTCCGGTGACCGCCGCCTTGACCTCGCTGGGCGTATGCCACGCGACCGGGATACCACGCCTGGCGGCAGCGAGCGCGACAACGCCCGTGGCCTGCGCAACCCCGATCACGGTCATCACGTTCTGCTGGGCGAACACCCGCTCGATCGCGACGGCATCGGGGCGATGCCGATCCAGCGCCGCCTCGATGTGCGCGGAAACGGTGAGCAGGCGATGAGCCAGGTCCGAACCGGACGGTGTCCTGGCCACACTGACGTCGACCAACCGGGAGATCTTGCCGGGGCCGCCGTCGACGACACCAACGCCGCATCGGGTCAGCCCAGGGTCAACACCCAACACCCGCACGGCTTGGACCTCCCAGAGATAACGGCGGACCGTGGCTTCCTGGCAACGAACTGGAAGCCAACCTCATCCGAACATGTGTACGTCCTGGACGTTACCGGCCGGGCCCGACACAAAGCCGACCGCCACGCCGAAACGGTCAGTTTCGGACGCGCCGATCGGTCGGTTCTCTCGAAGCAAAATCGCGCTGGTCAGTCCTCTTCCAAAGCGGCACCGATCTCATCGGAGATCTCCACATTGGTGTAGACGTTCTGCACATCGTCCAGGTCCTCGATGGCGTCCAGCAGCTTGAGCACCTTGCGAGCGGCATCGAGATCAACCGGCACCTGCAGGGTGGGGACGAAGGTGAGGTCGACAGAGTCGTATTCGATGCCGGCATCAATCAGCGCGGTCCGCACTGCGGCCAGATCGGTTGGTTCGGTGAGCACTTCGAAGGTCTCACCCTGATCGGTGACCTCCTCGGCACCGGCATCGAGCACTGCCATCAACAGGTCGTCCTCGGTGAGTTCGGCCTTGGGCAGCACCACCACACCCTTGCGGTTGAACAGGTAGGAAACTGACCCGATATCGGCCATGTTGCCGCCGTTGCGGGTGACCGCGACCCGTACCTCGGAGGCGGCCCGGTTCCGGTTCTCGGTGAGGCATTCGATCATGATTGCGACCCCGTTGGGACCGTATCCCTCGTAGGTGATCTGGGTGTATTCGACGCCGCTGGAGTCTTCGCCGGAGCCACGTTTGAGAGCACGGTCGATATTGTCCTTGGGCACCGACTCCTTCTTGGCCCGCGCGACCGCGTCGAACAGGGTCGGGTTGCCGTTGATATCACCGCCGCCGGTTCTGGCCGCCACTTCGATGTTCTTGATCAGCTTGGCAAAGTTTTTGCTTCGCTTGGCGTCCTTGGCCGCCTTCTGGTGCTTCGTGGTTGCCCACTTGGAGTGGCCGCTCATAGCTGT
>JBBSUU010000079.1:0-9388 GCA_038234115.1 Mycobacteriales bacterium | reverse complement strand
GCCGTTCCGTTCGACCCTCGACCGCCGATGGTCACCTCGGGCCTGCGGATCGGCACTCCGGCACTGGCGACCCGCGGATTTGGGGACGAGGACTTCGCCGAAGTGGGCGACATCATCGCGTTGGCCCTGATCGCACCTGTCGGTGAGCTCGAGGCTGAACTGAAAAAATCGCTCCAGGAACGGGTTTCGGCGCTGGCTGCCAGGCACCCGCTGTACCCGAACCTCTAAACCAACGGCAGCCGGTTCCCCCGCCATCTTTTCCCCGATCACCAGAAATGAGTGCCAACGGCGAAAAGGTGGTGCGGGAAGCCGCGTGTTAGCTGGCGCGGGCGGTGTCAGTGCCCCAGGCGGTGTTGTGTCAGTGCCACAGGCAGTGTTGGCTCAGTGCCCCAGACACAAGGCGGAGTCGACAAAGGCCAGTGGATCCCCCGGGAAACCGGTGCTGTCGCCCAGGATCAGCAGCTGCTGAGTATTCGATTGCAGCCCTGCTGTCACACCGTTCGCGGTGCCGACAGTAGCGCCGTCGGGACCGGAGATGCTCAGGGTGACATTGACTCCCGCGCTACAACCGGTGGTAGAAAACACCAGTAGGCCCCAACAGCCATCCACTTGGTCGGCCGCGCATTGGTACTCCCGGTCCTCCGCCCAGCGCAGGTAGATCCCGTCTTCGAAGTCGAAATACTCGAACCCGTCGA
This sequence comes from Mycobacteriales bacterium, assembly GCA_038234115.1. Classification (GTDB taxonomy): domain Bacteria; phylum Actinomycetota; class Actinomycetes; order Mycobacteriales; family Nakamurellaceae; genus Nakamurella. Next base: position 8,693 of record JBBSUU010000079.1, on the reverse strand, counting down.
ACGTGACTTTACCGTTGCCCGCCGTGCTCAGGCCGCCCTCGCTCGGGGGCGGCACGATCTGAGTCGGTTCCGATGACGACTCCACCGAAGTTGACGAATTGGTCGAGGCACTTGCTGTGACGGTGGATTCGCTTGCGGTCGGCGAAGTACGACTCAACGAAGTGCCGGCAGCGGTCGGGGAACCCACCGTCGATGCCTCGGCGGTCGAAGCGCCGGCGGCTGCAGCCGCCGAAGGGCGGGTATCAGCGGCGGTACTGGCGTCGGCAGCGGCCTGCTGTTCGAGGGGATTTATCGAGGCAATTCCGCTGATCGCAGTGGCGCACCCGGACAGCACCAAAAACAGCGCTGCGTAGGCAGCGATCGCTCTTCGCATGGATGCACCTCGAGTTTTGCCGGCTTGATCGGTAGCCGGAACGACATGAGTATGCGCCGACCACCCGTTGGTGGGGGCCTTGATTGTGTCAAATACCGACCCGTGCCGGCCACCGTGGGTATCGAAGGCTCGCGAAGCCACCATTGAACTGCGCCGCGGACATTCGACCCGCCCAACCACACGGCCGGCGGGGAGTCCCATCCGTGTCATGAAAAGCTGGGGGGACACGCACACGAGTTGGGGAGTGAAATACATGACGGCACGGATCGAAAAGTTGGTCACCTCGGGAACCTTCAGCCTGGACGGCGGCACCTGGGATGTGGACAACAACGTCTGGATTATCGGCGACGACGAAGAGGTGATTGTCATCGACGCCGCTCATGACGCCTCGGCCATCGCCGCTGCTGTCGGGACTCGTCGCGTCACCGCCATTTTGTGCACCCACGGCCACAACGATCACGTTGATGCTGCGCCGGCGCTGGCCGATCACACCGGAGCGCCGATTTTGCTGCACCCGGCCGACGCGCCCCTGTGGGGCATGGCGCATCCGGATCGGCAACCCGACGGCGATCTCACCGATGGCGAGATATTCAACATCGCCGGTACCGAGATCACCGTGATCCACACACCGGGTCATGCACCGGGTGCTGTGTGCTTCTATGTTCCCGAGCTCAAAACCGTATTCTCCGGCGACACTCTTTTCAACGGCGGACCGGGCGCCACCGGTCGCTCTTTCAGCGACTTCCCCACCATCATCAACTCAATCTCAACCCGCTTGTTGAATTTGCCACCGGACACAGTGGTCAACCCCGGTCATGGCGATTCGACCGTGATCGGCGAGGAAGCTCCGAACCTGGACGAGTGGGTCATCCGCGGGCACTGATCGACTTACCGCCTGCAGCTGGGGTCTGCCTAATTGGCGGCTTCGGCTGCGGAGATCGAAACGAGGAGCCGGCTCAGTCGATCTTGGTGGCGCCGAGTTCCTGTTTCAGCAACTCGATGGCCACCTCTTCCGGATCCCGCGGTGCGAACTGCCCCACCGTGGGGTCCGGCGAATGCGGGTTGTACTCATCCGGTGTGTCGTCCTCGTCGCCGGCTGCGACCTTTGTCGGCTCGTTGGTCACCAACCTGAGGGCCGGGCGCGATGGTGGTGCATCCCCGGCTGCGTCGCAGCGGATGGCCCAGTCAACTCCCAACACTTCCTGCAGGGCCTGCCGGAGTAGGTCGGCATTGGCCGATTCGATTACTCTGCGTGCCATGCCGGCCGACGGCATGGTCAAGTACAGCGCGCCGTCCCTGACGTCCGCGACGGTTGCCGATTCCAGCAGAATCTGGGTGGTGCGGCGGCGTTTCTGAACGGCCGCCAAAACCTCCGCCCAAAGTCGCCGTGCGTCGGTTACTCCGAGTGACCCATCATTCTTGGCCGCCGGAGCGACCTTCGGCGGTGCCGCAGGCACAGAAGCAGCCGGCGCAACTTTTGCCGGAATCTTCGGCGTCGGGGAGGAGTGGGCAGCGTTTTCCGCTGGGGCAATCGCCTCTGCTACCGCCGTGGTTACCGAGGAAGCTTCCCGAGCGGGCGCAGCGGCTCGTCTCGCCGGGCTGCTGGGCTGCGTGTCCGACGACGGTCTTGTGCGGGAGATGGGATCGGGCGGACCGAACTCATATTCCTCGTCCATCGGCGGCTCGGGCGGAGCCGGCCAACCGTCATCGGCATTTGACGCCGTGGTGGCAATTTCCGCAGCGGCGGGCGTTTCCTTCGAAGGAGGTGACGCCAACCCGGGTGCTGTTGGCTTTACCGGTGCCGGTGCCGGCACCGGCTCGCCGGCGGGCGGCGCCACCTGCGAGCTGGGCGCGTCGGGGGCGGGCGGTGCGATACCGGGCAATGGTTCAACGATGGGCGCGCTGTGACTTTTCGCCGGAGTAACACCCCCGGGGGAATCAACGGCCGCAGCAGAATTGTCGGCGCCGAGCGCGGAGGTCTGAGATGCCGGTTCGTTACTGCCGGTATCAGAGCCATCGGTTGACTTCTCGGTTGCCGAGCTCGCGACCGGTGGCGCCGGGAGGGATTTTGTCCCGGCAGACTTCTCAGCACCCTCTCCCCCACCGGCCGCTGCCGCCGCCGGGCTCGAAAGCCGAGCCCGGGCAGCTCCAGAAAGCACCGGCGGCGTTGGCAATCCGAGTAACGCGGCGGCCTTGCTCACAGCCGGCCGGGCCGACGACCCGGCAGGCTGCGGCGCGGGAACAACGGGGTCCGGGCTTGCTGCCTTCGATGTCGCAGGAGCAGTGGGTTCCGCTGCCGGCCCGCCAGCTGCCGGCCCGTCAGCTGCTCGTCCCTGCACAGCCCGGCTGATGGCGGCGACCAACGGCTCCGGTTCGCCGCTTGCTGCAGTTCCTGCATCGGCGGCCACAACTTCGGAATCTGCCGCGACGACACCCGCGGCCACCACTTCTGGGGGCACCGATCCGGCGGCCACCACTTCTTCCGCCACCGATTCGGCGTTGCTGGAACCTTCGGCATCGCTGGCGCCGGCAGCGTTGGTTGTAGCTGTACCAGCCACAGCAGCACCGGTTACAGCAGCACTGGCTGCAGTAGTACTGGCTGCAGTAGTACTGGAACCGGTTGCGCCGGGCGTCTCCGCTTCCGAGCGCAACGAGGGCCGTCGGTAAGCCGGTTTGCTGCCACTGCCGCTCCCCCCGCTCCCACCGCTACCGGCCGCGTCGCTGCCGTCCGCACCCGTCAGGTCCGACCCGGCAGCAATTGCCGGCATGGCCGAACCGGCGAGGGGCCCGCCGGCGGACATTGCCTTTTCCAGGCGCTCCAACCGTTGCAACATCGCGCCCTCGCCGGAGGCTGTGGCGGGCAACAACATTCGCGCGCACATCAGCTCCAGCACCAACCGAGGTGAGGTGGTCCCGCGCATATCGACCAGACCGGTGTGCATCACGTCGGCCAGTCTGGTCAGCGTGGAGGCGCCCAGCCGGTCTGATTGCCCGTACATGGCAGTGATCTGATCTTCCGGCGCGTCGATCAAACCTTTGGCCCCGGCGTCCGGAACGGCCGCGATGATGACCAGATCGCGCAGTCGCTGCAGGAGGTCGGCAGCAAAGCGCCGAGGATCATGTCCGGCCTCGACGACTTTGTCGACGGCGCCGAATACCGAAGCCCCGTCGCCGGCGGCCAACGCGTCGACCATCTCATCCAGCAGCGAGGCGTCGGTGACTCCCAGGAGGGCCACCGCACTGGCATAGGTGACGCCGCCAGGTCCGGCGCCGGCCAGCAACTGGTCCAAAATCGAGAGTGAGTCACGGGCCGAACCGCCACCAGCCCGGATCACCAGCGGAAATACCGCCGGCTCGACTGTGACATCTTCTTCACGGCAGAGCTTTTCGAGCAGTTTCCGAAGGGTCGCCGGCGGAATGAGCCGGAACGGATAGTGATGGGTCCGCGACCTGATGGTCGTCATCACCTTGTCCGGTTCGGTGGTGGCGAAGATGAAAACCAAGTGTTCCGGCGGTTCTTCGACAATCTTCAGCAGCGCGTTGAAGCCCTGCGGCGAAACCATATGGGCCTCGTCGATGATGAAGACCCGGTAGCGGGATTCCGCCGGCATGTAGAAGGCCTTGTCGCGCAGGTCACGGGTGTCATCAACACCACCGTGACTGGCTGCGTCGAGTTCGACCACGTCCAGGGACCCCGGCCCTTCCGGGGCCAGCGCAATACAGGAGGAGCACACGCCGCAGGGATCCGGGGTCGGGCCCTGGACACAGTTGAGCGATCTGGCCATGATCCGGGCGCTGGAGGTTTTACCGCAGCCTCGAGGGCCGGAGAACAAGTACGCATGATTGACCCGTCCGGCGGCCAGCGCTGTTCGTAACGGGTCGGTGACATGCTCCTGTCCGACAACCTCGGAGAAAGTTGCCGGTCGGTATTTGCGATACAACGCGAGAGCCACGTAACGCAGGTTACGTGGTCACACCGACAGCCGACCAACCTCCTGCCGGAGAGGGTGTCGTCCTACCCGCAGAACTCGTCGGAAAGCGGCTGTGACAATGGTAGAAAAGAAAAAAGGGGACCCCCGCACCCGTCAGAGCTCCCGGACCCTTGCTGCCTTCCGGCCCTGGGGGAGTTAAGGAGATGGACGCCGCGGGGGTCCGTCGGCAAGCATAGCGGAGAAAAATCGTCCAGCCAGCCGACCCAGCGCCACCTGCGATGATCGCGCTGCGGTGGTCGAACCCGGCCGGGTTCGACCCCTTCGCCTTCGAGACAGCGGTAACCCGATCCGCTTGGTACTAGTGATTTTCCAGACCCCGGGCGGTGCGAACGTAGGAACGCAACTCCGGGACCACCTCGCTGACGAACCATGGATTCTTGGTATGCCAACGAAAGTTGAGCGGCGACGGATGCACGATCGGGAATTGCTCCGGGATGAATCGGCGATAGTCGAGCACTGTTTCGGTCAAGGTGTCCCGACGCCTGGTCGGCAGATAGTGGTTCTGGGCATACCGCCCGATCAACAAGGTGAGTCTGATATCAGGCATCAGCGCGAGGAGAGGCGGATGCCATCGCTGCGCAAACCCTTTCCGCGGTGGCAAATCGCCGCTTCGTCCTGCCCCGGGGTAATAGAAGTCCATCGGAAGCAGGGTGAACAGTTCCGGATTCCGAAACTCTTCGTCGGTCACTCCCAGCCAGTCGATCAGTGTCCTACCACTCGCGTCATCCCACGGCACACCGCTGGTCTGGGCCTTGCGCCCGGGGGCCTGCCCGATCACCGCGATTCTGGCTGTGGCCGAAGCCGTGTAGACGGGCTGCCAGCCCTGTCTGCTCATGATGGCATTGCTCTCGTCGCCGATGATTGACGCTCGGATCGTGTCGAAACTATTCATCTGGCGCAGTGCGGCGGGCGCCCGCGGTCTGGACCATGTACACCAGGTCACCGCGGAACTGAACCCCCTCGGCTTCCAACAGAGCTCTGGCCTGCCCCTCGTGACATGTCGCCGGTCTCCCATTGGCGTAGACAACTCGCCACCACGGAACATCATCGCCCAGCAGCGCCACCGCACGGCCGGCCTGCCGAGGCCCGATCCCCAGACTGCGACCGATCTCGCCATAGGGTGCAACACTCCCGGCCGGTATTGACATCACGACGCTGCGCACTTGCGCCACCACATTTCCGCTCATCCCTCTCCTGACCCCGGGTAGGTGATCCTTCCGTTCTGCACCGACGCGAACGCGGTCAGTTCTGCGCGTTGGGTGGAAGAGGCCGACATGATGTCGAAGACCTCGGCCCCGGCAACGATGAGGGCATCAGTAATCAGCCTTCGGTGGCACCGCCACGGCACGGCCTCGCTGCACATGATCGCCGGCACTGACTCGTTCGCGATCCGGAGCAACTCAGCAAGCCCGGAGCGGAACCCGTCGGTCGCCATGTAGTCAGCGTAGCTACGGAATGCCTTGACTCGCCACGCACCATTCGGACTCGGTAGGCCAACCGGAGTATGCCTGCGCCCGCCGAGATCCCGGATCCAGCGATAACCGATGTCAGCGGGGAGCGCAGCCGTGATCGAGTCCTGGTTCCACTGCGGAAACTTTCGCGACGACGGAAACGACCGCACGTCAACCAGGTCGGTCACCGCGCTCCCGCGCAACATGGCCAGCACCTCGGAAAAGTCACGGGTCGAGTGCCCGATGGTGAACACCAGCGGCGCTGCGGACTCAGCCGCGCTGTCCTTCGTCATCGGCCACCCGTATCCGGCGATCGTCCTTGAAGGTGACTATTTGTCCAGCGCACGAACATGGATCACCGTCCGGGATCTTTTGTCCTGGATCCGGCCCCGGATGCGAGCGCCGGCGCCAACGCGGATACGAGGAGATCAGCGTGGCGCTCGGTCCACACCAGAGGCGGCCGCACCTTCAACACATTCCCGCCGCGGCCGGTGGCGCCGACCAAGACCCCGCGTTGCTTCAGGTCCTCCACAACGGAACCGGTCTCCGGTCGCGAAAGATCCAACTCGATACCGGCAATCAGCCCAGTACCCCGAACATCGCGAACCACTCCCAAACCAAGATCTCGCACCTGCTCGCGCAGATACTCCCCCACCCGCATCGCCTGCGCCGGAAGCTGTTCTGCTTCCAGAACGTCCAACACCGTCAGCGCTGCCGCACTCGAGACCGGGCTTGCGGCAAAGGTACTGAAGTACTCCTGCCGCTGAAGGAAACGTTCGGCAATCTCCCGACGGGTAACGACCGCACCGATCGGATGCCCATTGCCCATCGGCTTGCCGAGGGTCACGAAATCGGGCACCACGCCTTGAGACACAAACCGCCACAACTGTTCACCGGTCCGGCCAAATCCGGATTGCACCTCGTCGGCAAGGAACAGTGCCCCGGCGGACCGGCTGGCGTCGACCATTCCGGACATGAAAGATGTTGAGGCATCAATGATCCCAGCACTGGTGAACAACGGGTCGAGGATCACCAACGCTGGGCGATGACCGCGACTGTTCAACTCGGTCACTGCGCCATCGACTCGAGAGACGCCGTCAGCCCGAGAGGACATGCCCGACGGCGCGGCGAAAGTGGCAACATGTGCCGGCGAATTTCCTGGCGATGCCATCTGCGCCGACCAGTCGTTGGGCGAGAAGTCGCTCACCGCATGCGATATGCCATGATAGGCCCAGTCCACCACGGCTGCCCCAGAGTTTCCGGTGAACAGGGTGGCCATTCGCCAGGCCAGATCGACCGCCTCGGTGCCGGAATTGACGAAGACACAGGTATCCAGTCCGTCCGGCATCGTCGCCAGCAGTCGCTCAGCCAGTTCCACCACATTGTTGTGGAGGTAACGCGAGTTGACGTTGAGCAGCCCCAGTTGCCGGTTGATGGCCTGATTGACGACCGGGTGCGAGTGGCCGACCACCGGCACATTGTTGTACCCATCGAGATAGCGTCGACCCGCGGCGTCGAAGACCCACGGCCCCTCCCCCCGGACGATCTGCAGCGGCGCCCGGTAGGACAGCGGGGCCAACTTGCCGCCCAGAACCGCATCGCGACGACCGTGCAGGCGGTCATCGGCCGACAATCCGGTCTCCACTCGCGATGTCCCGGCCAGCCGCGACCACAATTGCTGCGTTGCAATGGGAGTCAGCTCCATCAGCCGCTCCAGGAGTTCCCAACTCGGGGTGTCATGTTGCTCGATGTATACCGCATTCTCGGCGATTGCTGCCCCTCGCCAGGCCGAAATCAGCACCGTCGTAGTGAGTCTCGCCAACACCAGATCCCCGAGCACAGCAGCTTCGGCGACCTCCACGGCCCTGATCCTCTGGTAGCCGCGCAGGAAAGCAGCCGCGATGACGACGATCTCGGACCAGGAGCGATGGGATACCGGACGCAGCACGGAAGTCAGTGTCACAGCCAGATCACACACCGAAGCAGTGTGGTGGATATCGCCGAAGTCGATGACACCGGTCAACTCGTCATTGACGGCAAGGATATTGGTCAGCGTGACATCAGCGTGCTGAACCTGCGCCGGCAGCAGGTCAAGCGTAGCCAGGGCCGGAGTGATCCGTTCCAGCACAGCCACTATCAGCTGCGCACGTGCAGAATCACTGATGGCATCGATGTACCCGCTCAACTGGCCGCAATGGCGGATGTCCCAGTCATGAGTGCGACCGGCAGCGGCATGGAAAAACCCGCGCAGCGCAACTTCGGTCCGCGCGCACAACGACCCGATCTGCTCGGCCAACTCCGGAGTCATTGCGCCGCCCTGCAGGTGGGTACCCGCAATCACCGTGATCACCCGGACCAGATGACGACGACCATCCGTGGCTGTGACCCAGGACACGGCAGCTGAATCCTTCGCCGGCACGATCCGCGGGATCGGCAGCTCCGGGTCCACGCTTTCGATGTGCCACATCGCGGCATTCTCCATCTCGATGACCTGCGGGTTCTCCGCGGAGTGGGACACCTTGAGGACAAGGGAAGCCCGCCCGGTATCGACCAGGAAATTGCGATCACGCTCGCTGGGGAGTTCGGTCACGGTTCCGATCACGCCGAACGTGGAGAGCAGTATGGCGGCTGCATCATCCGACGTCACTGCTGGTCGGGGTTCCTTGAGAAGGTTTTCCATAATCTGCTGGGACTCCTAGCGCTACCACCGGTCGGACACCCAGACCGTATCGCGGACGGTCACAACCACCCCAAGTGACCCGGTAGACTCCGATGCGGAGGATTCGCCTAGTGGCCTATGGCGCACGCTTGGAAAGCGTGTTGGGGTAACTCCCTCAGGGGTTCGAATCCCCTATCCTCCGCCAGAAGCTTTACCAG
>JBBSUU010000078.1:0-9399 GCA_038234115.1 Mycobacteriales bacterium | reverse complement strand
TCCCACTCGCCGGCTTACCGAATACCCGCACCAGCTGTCCGGTGGGATGCGGCAGCGCGCGTTGATCGCCATGGCGCTGGCCTGCCAACCCCGGTTGTTGATCGCCGATGAACCAACCACCGCCCTGGATGTCACCATTCAGCTCCAGGTTCTCGATCTGCTCCAGCGGGTCGCCAAAGACCGTAAGGCCGCAGTCATGCTCATCACCCATGACTTGGCAGTAGTTGCCGAGACCTGTGTCCGGGTCGCCGTTTTCTACGGTGGAGTCATCGTTGAAGAGGCGACCACCGAAGAGCTTTTCGCATCGCCCAAACATCACTACACCAAGGCGCTGCTGGAATCTTTGCCCAAGCTGGGGGAGCGCGAGCCGTTCCGTGCCATCCCAGGGACGCCGATCCGGGTGCTTGGCGATCTCACCTATTGCACGTTCCATCCGCGCTGTGACCACGCAACCGCGCTATGCCGTACCGAACTGCCGGCCGAGACCATTGAAAGTAGCCACCGCTACCGGTGCATTCACCCCATTGGTGGACCGCGATGACAAAGCCCGTCATGACGAAGCCAGACTCGGCGACGCCGATCATCGAAGTGGTCGACCTGCACCGGACCTTCCGCGGTGGCCGCGGCATGTACGCCAAGGGTGCGGATATCCGTGCTGTCGACGGTGTCAACTTTGCGGTGACAAAGGGCAGCACCTTCGGGTTGGTCGGTGAGTCCGGCTCTGGCAAAACAACCGTCGCCAGGATCATCTGCGGGCTGGAGAGCATCGACGCCGGAACGGTTCGAGTCGATCGATTCGACTTGGGCAATCTTGAGCGGAAGGATCGAAAGCCGTTCCGCCGCATGACCCAACTGGTCTTCCAGAACCCGCTCGCCTCGCTCAACCCCTACTGGAAGATCGGCTCTCTGGTGCAGGAGGGCATGAAAGTCCACAACCTGTACCCCAAGGCGGATCGAGAGCGACGAGCGATCAACCTGTTGGAAAGCTGCGGCCTCCCAGGGGACGTGCTGGATCGCCACCCACACGAATTCTCCGGGGGTCAGCGGCAACGCATTTCCATTGCCCGCGCCCTGGCCGTCGAGCCGGAAATCCTCGTGCTCGACGAACCGGTGTCCGCACTCGACGTGTCCATCCAGGCCCAGATATTGATCCTGCTGCAGGACCTGCAAAAAGAATTCGGTCTCACCTACCTCTTTATTGGTCACAACCTTGCGGTGGTGGAGAGCTTTTGCGATCACATCGCCGTGATGAACAAAGGCAGGATCGTCGAAACCGGGCTGACGGAACAAGTTATTCATCACCCCACCGACCCCTACACACAGCAGCTCATTGCTGCGACCCCCATTCCTGATCCAGCACGCCGTACCCGCATCCGATGAGAGGAAGTAAAAAAATCATGGTTCGTTCCATGCGCAAGAACTCGAGGATTGGAGCACGCCGCGGCGCAACAGTCGCTACGGCTGCGGCCGTGGTCCTGTCACTCGTACTCGCAGGTTGCGGAGGTGGTAACAAAGCTGCCGACCCGACGAGCGCGGGTGGCAGCGGGGCAGCGCCTGCGGGCGGTGCGGGTGGCCAACTGGTCGTTGGTGTTTCTGACCAGATCCTCAACCTGGACCCGGGTTTGGCGCCAACCGGTGGACGGGAAACCATTGCCGTCCGCAACCTGATCTTCGACACCCTGGTCTTGCAGGGCAACGACCTGAAACCGGTAGCCAGGCTCGCGGACTCGTGGACCAACCCCGACGACAAAACGTGGATCTTCAAACTGCACAGCGGCGTCACCTTTACCAACGGCGAGCCCTTCAATGCCGAAGTTGCCAAGTACAACGTCGATCGTGTGCTCGACCCAGCTTTGAAGCTTTCCTACTTCTCCCAATTGAGTTCGATAGTGGAAAGCGTTGAGGCAACGGATGCGAATACGCTCACTATCAAGACCAAAGGCGCTTCCCCGGGGTTGCTGACCATTCTTGCTTACATGCAGATGGTTCCGGAGAAGAATATGAAGGAGGTTGGGGACGAAGCCTTTAACAAGGCTCCCATCGGCACTGGATCCTTCAAATTCGATAAGCGGGTCGGGGATCAGGTGTACCTCACCCGAAATGACGACTATTGGGCAGGTAAGCCGAAGCTGGATGGTGTTGTCTTTCAAACCATCCCAGAGGTTTCCTCTCGTATTGCCGCGTTGCAATCCGGGTCGATCCAGATTGCCAATCAAATACCGCCAGACCTTGCAACGTCACTGAGCGGCAATGTCAAGAGTGTCACCGTCCCGGGGACCCGGATTTTCTTCTTGGCAATGAACGTTCAAGCGGCGCCATTTGACGACCCCGCCGTACGTCGTGCCATGGCCGACGCCATTGATCAGCAAAGCATCGTCAAGAACCTCTACGCCGGAGAAGGCGAAGCGCTCAACCAGGTTGGGTACCCCGCAATGCTCGGGTACCAGAAAGACATTAAAGGGTTCACCTACAACCCAGATGCAGCACGCAAGGTGCTGGAGACGGTAACAACCCCGATTGTCATTGATGTCGGGCAGTCCGACTCAACGCTGGCCCAGGCTATTTATGGACAGCTGGAGGCGGCCGGGCTCAAGAACGCCACCGTGCGGATCGTGGAAGACAGTGCCTTCTCGGCCGAGAAGGAAGGCGGCACCGCACAGGCTTATGTGGGTTCCTGGGGGGTAGCCGAAGGCGATTTGGATGCAGTCCTGATCCGTCACTTCTGGAGCGGACGCTCCGACACCAGCAAGTACACCAACTATTCCAGCCCCGAGATGGACAAGTTGATCAAAGCCGAACAGGCAATCGTCGACCCGGCGAAGCGCTCCGAGCTGTTCAAGCCGATAGCGGAGCTGTTGATTGCCGACGCACCGTGGGTACCAATTATCACGCCCAACGAGATCTATGGAGTTTCGACGAGCGTTTCTGGTTGGGAACCGTCGCCGATCGGTTTGTTCCAGCTCAAGGACACCACGCTCGCAGGCTCCTAGTACCTGAAATCGAACAGGATGGGCCAGGCACTAAATAACGAAAGGAGTTGCGATGGTCCGGCTCATCGCTGTTCGATTGATGCACACCGTAGTGGTCACGCTTATCGTGTCGCTGATCGTATTCGCACTACTGCACTTCGCACCGGGCGACCCGGTGAGCAACGTCTACGGGGAGCAGAATGTAGATGCAGCACAGCGGGCTGCGTTACGCCTGAAGCTGGGCCTGGATGACCCGATCTGGTTGCAGTACTTCAGCTTTATCTCTCATGCAGTGCGAGGTGATCTGGGAGTTTCGATATTCCAGCAGCAACCGGTGACCACTCTTATTGGCCCGGCCCTGATGGCCACCCTCGAGCTCACCATTGCTTCGCTGATCGTGAGCATTGCCATCGGGCTGCCGGTGGCTATCATTTCGGCGCTGAAGCAGAACAGCATCTACGACCGAGCCGGCAGTTTCTTCGCTCTGTTCGGCATTTCGATGCCAAGTTTCTGGTTGGGCATTGTGTTGATCTTGATCATGTCGGTGCATCTGGGTGTACTGCCGGTGGAGGGCAGAGTCGGCACCGGAATCAGCATTGACTACATCACCGGCATTAATACGCTGGACGCTTTGCTGACCGGAAACTGGGAAGGGCTGTGGTCCGCTCTGCTGCATCTGGTATTGCCGGCAGTCACCCTCGGGATGGCAATAGCCGCGACCCTGGCGAGGGTTTTGCGATCCAGCCTCATCGACATCAAGAACCAAGAGTTCATCGAGGCGCTGCGGGCTCGTGGCCTGAGCCAGGCGACTGTGGTCAGACACATGCTCCGCAACGCTTTTCCCCCCACCGTCATCATGGTGGGTATCAAGATCGGATCCCTGCTGGGCGGTGCGATCGTCATTGAGGTGGTGTTCTCCTGGCCAGGGCTCGGACGCCTGATCGTCACCGCCATTTCAGCGCGCGACTACCCGTTGATCGAGGGTGGGGTGCTCGTGATGGCTGTGCTTTTCGTGCTCGTCAACCTCGTTACCGACCTGGTTCACGGCGTGCTGGATCCGCGTATCCGCGAAGGTAAGAGGAGTGGGGTGTGAAATCCATGATGAAGCGTCTCGGCACCACCTGGACTCGATTGGGCAATGCCGGCGGGATTGCGGCAGTCTTCTGTTTGCTCGTCGTGCTTGTCGCACTTCTTGCCCCTTTTCTCGCACCGCTGGATCCGGATCGACAGGACCTTGCGGCACGGCTCCTTCCACCATTTAGCGGCGACCACATTTTTGGGACCGACAGCCTCGGACGGGACATTCTGTCCCGCCTCATCGTCGGCACCAGGGCATCACTGGTTGTGGCCTTTACCGCGGTTGCGATCTCCCTGGTCATCGGAGTTGGCATCGGGCTGGTCAGTGGGTACTTCGGCGGCAAGCTGGACGCGGTGCTGATGCGATTCGTCGATGCGTTCCTGGCCTTCCCGTTCTTGCTGCTGGCCATCACGATCATCGCCATCCTCGGTCCGGGTACCCGCAACATCATCATTGCCCTGATCGTCAGCGAATGGGTCGTGTATGTGCGGCTGGTGCGAGGCGAGACACTTTCACTGCGAGAACGTGAGTTCATCATGTCCGCGCGCATGCTCGGAGTGTCCAAACCGGCAATTATGATCAAACACATTCTGCCGAACATCTACGGCCCGATCCTCGTCGTCTCCACACTGGAACTCGGCATCGTCATCGTGACCGAGGCCTCGCTCTCGTTCCTCGGCCTGGGCGGCAACGCATCGACGGCGACTTGGGGCGCCATGCTGGCAGACGGCCGATCGCATCTGTCCACGGCATGGTGGTTGGCGACAATCCCAGGCTTGGCAATCTTTCTCGTGGTGCTGGCCGTCAACATGCTCGGTGATGCGCTCCGGGATTACACAGATCCCCGGATGAAGGGGTATCGGCGCGGCGGCGAAATGCCGGCGACCGAGACCGCAGAGCCGGCACCGCCCATGGAGTTGCCGGCCGTCGAATCCGCGATCCGGTGAACTCCACTTTTTCTTCTCACCACTGAAAGATTTGGCGTGATCGAAACTAACTGGCTGCTCCATGGAAACGTCGCCCGACTGACAACACCGGTGCGCTGCGGAGACGGCATCACATTGGCAACCGACGCCTACGTCCCGCAATCGGGCGACGCTTTCGAAGGCAGACAATTATCGGGACAGATAGGTAGACCGACGATCGTTGAGCGGACACCCTATGGTCGTCGATCACCGGAGATGCAGGCGCTGGCCTACTTTTTTGCTGCCCGCGGCTATAACTTCGTTGCTCAGGACACCAGGGGCCGCGGCGATTCGCAGGGAATGTTTCAGCACTATCTCGCCAAACCACACGAGGGCGAGGACGGGCATGACCTGCTGGACTGGATCTGTCAGCAGGAGTGGTCGGATCAAACGGTTGGTACCACCGGGATGTCCTACACCGGTTCGAACCAGCAGTCCCTGGCCATCACCGGGCACCCGGCGCTTCGTTGTCAGATCATCATGGACGCGGGCCTGAACTACTTCAAGCACACCGTGCGCGAGCAGGGCGCATTCGTGTTGGGACAGTTGGGCACCTACGCGCTGCGGATGGCGCTGTCCAGCCCGCAGGCCGAGGCCGATCCGGTGGTCCGAGCGGCCCTGGAGCACGCTCGCGATCATGCGCCGGACTGGTTTCGGCGAGCGCCGTGGCGCCGCGGGGACTCGCCGGTATCGGCGCTGCCCGCCTATGAGGACTGGCTTCTGTTCGCGCAGGACACGGTCCAAGGAGGCGGCGAGTGGGACAACCCTCAGATGAACCTCGAACCACACATCAAGGACTATCCGGATATTCCGATTCTGATGATCACGAGTTGGTATGGCCACCACCAGTGGGCGACTTTTCGGAAGATGGAACTGTTCTCCCATCACGAGTCCGACACCCGGGTGCTGGTCGGCACCTGGCTCCACGCCGACCCCTACGGCTCACCCGACGCGGTCGGGCAGACGGTGTTCGGCGCCTCGTCATCCATCAACATGGACGAGGTGCAACTGCGGTGGTTCGACTCGCACCTGCGCGGGCTCGGCACCTCCGAGGTGGCACGCACCCCGCGCTTGACATATTTCCGGATGGGGGGCGGGGCCGGCACCCGAGACTCGAACAGGCGCCTGCAGCACGGCGGAACCTGGTTGGCCGCAGATTATTGGCCGCCGCAGCGCAGCGTTGATACCGAATGGTTCACCACGTCTGACGGCCGGCTCACCGCGGAGCCCCCCACCGAAGATGGTTGTTATCAGATCCGTGTCAATCTCCAAGCCCCAGTACCGACCATCGGTAGCTCCATTCGCAACCCCGACATCATCCCGGGCTTCCTCACCAGCGGTGGCCAAAATCAGGTTGAACTGGCCGGCGCGCTCGATTCCCCCGGTTCCGGTTTGGCACTATCCACCCGGCACGATGTGGCCACCTTCCGGACCGCGCCGCTCCCAGCAGACACCGACCTCACCGGCCCCCATTACGTCGACCTTTGGCTGAGCTCGGACAGCAGCGCCGCGGATGTGTCGGTCAAGATCATCGATGAGTATCCGCGCAGCGGTGAATGGCCCAACGGATTCGCACTCAACATCGCTGAGGCCTACCGGCGATGCGCATCCTGGACCCAACTGCTGCCAACGAGGGAAAGTGGCGCTCCCACTCTGATCACTCTCGGTCCGCTGCACCTGAGCAACCTGTTCAAGGCCGGGCATCGCATCCGCCTAGATGTAACGACGAGCAACTGGCCTCGCTTCGACCGCAACCCGGAGGCCGAGGATCGGTTCCGGATCGATATTCACTGCGGACCAGTTTCGGCCTCCCGCCTGCGGGGTTCGATTACCCCGCTATCCACGGCATCTGCAGCCGTCAGCCAAACGGTCGACCCGCCACCGGTCAGCGCATCACCATCAGGGAAACGCAACGAGGAATGTGAGAATTCGACGTGACAGGCTTGACCGTTATTGAAGCCACCGGCGACGGCGGCAGCATCGGGCGTGCCATTGCCGAGGCAACGGGTGATGCCAGACAGACTCTGGCGCGTCTGGTTCGACGCGCGGTGAAGAGGCACCCGCCCGGCGACAAAGCGGTGCGTCACGCTGTTCAGGATCTGCGCCAGATGTTGCTCCAGCATTCGCCGAGCACTCTGGCGCAAATCGAAGCCATGGCGCCGGGATACAAGCTGCCGGCTGATGAACTTTTGATCTGGCTGCTCGGAACCTACTTTCGCAGTATCGAAGCTACGCAGCAGGGCTGCAGTGTGTACGCCAGAGGGGGCGCTGACTCATCGCGCGAGCCGTGGCTGGTGAAAAACCGTGACACCGACCCGCAACTGGAGAACATCCAGACCCTGCTGCGGGTCAAGCCCACTGATGGTTACGCCTGGGCTGCGCTGTCAACCGCCGGCGCGCCCGACGTGCATTCGGCAGGGATGAACGAGCACGGGCTCGCGGTTGCGGACACGCACGTCCCGTCATCAGACATAGGTATTGGACTGCCGAGGTTCTCGCTGATGATGCACATCCTGCAGGCCTGCACGAGCGTCGACGAGTCGGTGGCCTACCTCCGATCGGTACCGCGTATGGGTTTTGGCAACCTCGTGCTGGCGGATGCTGCGGGGAGCGCGGCCGTTGTCGAGTGCGGCCACTCGCACGTCGAGGTGCTGCCGACCACGGCCGACTACGTCGTGGCCACGAACCATTTCATCTCCCCCAGCTTGGCCACGACGTGTCTGCGCAAACCTGAATCCAAAGCGGGGAGCGACTCCAGGGACCGCCGCCGCCGCATGGACACATCGTTGGCGCAGGAATCGCTGGACGGTGAAACAGATCCGATTTCGGTCGTAAAGGATCACCAATCGCCGGGAGCTACTTGCATCCATTCCAACGGAAAAAAAGAGTCGGTCACCATCGCTACGGTTGTTTTCTTCCCTATCAGGGGGGTCGTCCGGGTGGGGGTCGGAACGCCATGTGTCAGCTGCATGCAGGACTACACGGTCCTGTCGGGTGCGCAGGACGGGTTACAACCGTCCGAGCACGCGGAGTCCCGGCACAATTCTGAGCGCGAAGAAGCCGGGCCCGAAGAAGCAGAAGAAGCACGATCAGGGTCTAGCTTCCAGCGGCATGAAGTGTAAGCTGGTCTAATAGACCAGACCAGTCCAGTCCAGTTGCGGGATCACCTGCGAATCCACAGAGTGCCGCCCCACCGGTCCGCCACGCGAGAGTTTGAGGTTCAATCATGAAGCCAAAGCCAATGCGCATCGTCAGCCCAAACGGTCACCTGGGGTTCGCCCCCACCAGGCCGGGAAGCTTCTACGAGTCACTCAAACACAATCCCGACTTTCTCATCGCGGACTCCGGTAGTTGCGATATCGGACCCGGTCCGTTGGGTTCCAATACCTGCACCAGCCCCCGGGATTGGCAGTACCGCGACCTTGAGCTCATGCTGGTCGCCGCTCGCGAACGGAATATCCCGATGCTGATCGGCTCTGCCGGAGACACCGGCTCCAACAGCAGTGTCGACATGTTCGTCGAGATGATCCGGGAGATCGCCAAGGCCCACGACATGCCTGAATTCAAGATCGGCTCCTTCTACTCCGACGTCCCTGTGTCGGCGGTAAAGGATGCCATCGATGGTGGCACCACCGTCGAGGGCCTTGACGGCCGTTCCGCCCTGAGCCTCGAAGACCTGGGACGCACCGAGAGAATTGTCGCGGTGGCCGGCGCAGCTCCCTACATCAAGCTGTTGGACGAAGGCGCCGACGTCATCATCGGTGGACGATCCAGCGACTGCGTTGTCTTCGCCGCACCGGCGATCCGAGCCGGTTTCCCCGAGGCGATTTCCTATTACACGGGAAAGATCCTCGAATGTGCCTCCTTCTGTGCCGAGCCCTACGGTGGCAAGGAAAGTGTCATGGGCGAGGTCAACGCCGACTTCGTGGACGTCACCGCCATGCACCCCGACCAACGCTGCACACCGTCATCGGTGGCCAGCCATTCGATGTACGAGAGGTCCAACCCCTACTTTGAAGCCTTGGCCGGCGGCATGCTGGATATGAGCGAGTGCAACTACGAGCAGGTCAGCAAGAAGACGACGCGGGTGACCGGACCCCTGTTCCACCCGTCGGAAGAGCTGACCGTGAAGCTGGAGGGATCGGGATTCATCGGACATCGGTTTGTCGGTATTGCCGGCGTCCGTGATGAATACACGATCAAGCACATCGACGACGTCATCGCCTGGGCGCGCGCGCAGGTGGCGGACCAATTCACCGAAGGCACCTACGAGCTCCACATCCACGTCTTCGGCCGGGATGCGATTTTGAAACGATACGAGTTCGTCACCGAGCCGGCCCATGAGTTGGGATTGGTCATCGAAGGCGTAGCAGTGGATGCGGATATC
>JBBSUU010000077.1:0-9404 GCA_038234115.1 Mycobacteriales bacterium | reverse complement strand
GGCGGCGATCGCCTCGTCGATCGCAGCCGAGAGCGATGCGAGACCAGCCGGGCCGAAGGTGGACGGCCGCGTGTGGTCCTTACCGGTGTCGATGGTGATCAGCGCCACCTGACCTTCGACGCCCGGAACGCGAAGAAGCCGAGTGGTCGCCTTGGTGACCACTTCCTGGGGGAAGAGTTCGGTGAGGTTGGTCATTTGTTCTCTCCTGCAGTCACGGTGTCCGTTGTGGCGGCCGACGGGGTACCACTGAAATGTGGGTTCTCCCAGACGACGGTGCCGCCCATACCCAGACCAACACACATCGTGGTGATGCCGTACCGAACCTGGGGGCTGGCCTGGAACTGGCGGGCCAATTGGGTCATCAATCGGACTCCGGAAGATGCCAGGGGGTGGCCCATGGCGATCGCGCCGCCGTAGGGGTTGACGCGCGGATCGTCATCCGACAATCCGAAATGTGAGGTGAAGGCCAGTACCTGGACGGCGAAGGCCTCATTGATTTCGATGATGCCAATCTGATCCAAGGTCAAACCGGCTTTGGCCAATGCCTTTTCAGTCGCCGGAATAGGGCCGGTCCCCATTGTTTCCGGATCAACACCGGCAAAAGCAAAGGACACCATCTTCATCCGGACCGGCAGTCCCAGCTCGGCGGCAGTTTCGGCAGATGCCAGGATGCAGCCGGTTGCACCATCGGTGAGCGGTGAGGCATTACCGGCGGTGACCCGGCCGTGCGGCCGGAATGGGGTCCGTAGGTTTGCCAGCGATTCGACGGTGGTCTCCGGGCGGGGCAATTCATCCCGGGTCGCCAGCCCCCAGCCGTTGCCCGAAGATGCAGTGGCAACCGGCACCAGGTCGGGTTCGATATTGCCGTCGGCGAAAGCCTTCGCATACTTGGCCTGTGAGGCGGCCGCAAATGCGTCGGCGCGTTCTTTCGTCAGCTCGGGCCAGCGGTCGTGCAGGTTTTCGGCGGTATTACCCATGTTCAGTGCGGACGGGTCGACCAACCGGTCAGCGATGAAGCGTGGATTCGGGTCCGCGCCCTCGCCCATCGGGTGGTGGCCCATGTGCTCGACGCCACCAGCGATCACCACGTCGTAGGCACCGGCAGCGATGCCCGAAGCAACCGTGGTGACAGCTGTCATCGCGCCCGCGCACATCCGATCGATCGCAAATCCGGGGACCGACTTGGGTAGGCCGGCCAGGATCGCGGTGGTGCGACCGATGGTGAGACCCTGATCGCCGGTCTGAGTTGCGGCGGCGATGGCTACCTCGTCGATCCGTTCTGGCGGTAATTCCGGATGCCGGCGGACCAGTTCACGAATGACCTTGACCATCATGTCGTCGGCGCGGGTCTGGGCGTATTGACCCTTCTCGCCGGCCTTGCCGAACGGGGTACGGACCCCTTCGACGAATACAACGTCATTCAGGGTGCGGGGTGCAGGTGACACAGGTGCTCGCTTCCTCGTGATTGCGCCGAATCCTCCTATCGCATCGTGTGACGCGGTGGGAGGTGAAACCGGTGACGAGGCCGCTGCTGCCGGGGCGCTGGATAAGGACGGGCAGCGTTGACCTCGATCCACGCACCATCCTACGGCAGGGAGCTACTGACCAGTAACTTAGGGCGCACGTGATGCCGGGCTCGGCCGCTCAGGATGCGACGGGCGCAACTGCCTCGGTGTTTGCTCGCTGAAGCAGTGGACCGGTGATGGCCACCTGCCATGCGCGAGCACCACCGGCCAGGAGTCCGTGCTCGATGTCGGTCAGCGAATCCGATCCGGTCCAGCAGGCCCGGCGCACCAGCTCCGGTGAGAGCAGATTCTCCAGCGGGGTGTTGACCTGAGAACTCAAACCGGTCAAGGCTTCCCGGGCCGCAGCCAAGCGGGCCGCCGCTTCCGGGTTCTTGTCCTTCCACCTGCTGGCCGGCGGTGGCCCGTCATTGGGCAGATGAATGGGCGGCAGTTCAAGGTCGTTCAACGCCAGCGCAGCATTGATCGCATGCATCCAGCGATCGGCCTGCCTTCGCTGCATCCGGCCGGAGAACACCGGCAGCTTGAACAGTGCCGGGAGATCTTTGGGCTGCGCGGCGGCAGCGGCGGCAATTGCAGAATCCGGAAGTATCCGGTGCGGCGCGATATCGCGCTTACGAGCCATTTCGTCCCGGCTGAGCCAGAGCTCGCGAATGATTGCCAGCGCCCGGCGATCGCGGATCTTGTGAATTCCGGACGTGCGTCGCCACGGATCAACGCGAGGCGGCGCCGGCGGAGCTGCCACCAGGGCCGCAAATTCCTGCCTTGCCCACTCTGTCTTGTCCTGTTTGGCCAATTCAGCGGCCATCGCATCTCGTAACTCGATCAAAACCTCGACGTCGAGGGCGGCATAGATCAGCCAGTCTTCCGGGAGTGGACGGATCGACCAGTCGGCAGCGCCGTGCCCCTTTTCCAGGGAAAGACCGAGCATCTGTTCGACCAACGGCCCGAGGCCAACCCTGGGAAGTCCGGCCAATCGGCCGGCCAGCTCGGTGTCGAAGAGTGCGGCCGGTTTGAGGCCGGCCTCGGCCAGGCAGGCCAGATCCTGGCTCGCCGCGTGCAGTACCCATTCCGATTGAGAAAGCGGCTGTTGCAGGGGAGCCAGATCTCCCAGCGCTACCGGGTCAAGGAGCACGCTGCCGACATCTTCACGGCGCAATTGAACCAAGTACGCACGGGCGGAGTAGCGATAGCCAGAAGCGCGCTCGGCATCCAGGGCAACAGGTGAGTGGACGCCCGACTCGGTCAGGTCGTGGGCCAGCCGGGTCAGTGCCAGCGGATCGATCATGGGCGCTAGGCGACCATCGCGTGGCATCAATAACGGGACCGGTGTGGGTCGCCCTGGCAATGGATCACCGGCTACCGCTTCGGCGTCAACACTGCCTGCCGGTGAGATATCACCGGCATCACCGGGAGAGTCCGAGAACAGGTCCGACTCTGCTGAAAGGTCAGGAGATAACACCGGCTCGCAATGCCAACGCGACGATGTGTGCCCGGTCACCCGTTTCGAGCTTGCGCCCAATTCTGGCCAGGTGGCTCTTGACGGTGAGGGCCGAGAGGGAGAGTTGATCGCCGATCCACTTGTTGGAACGGCCTTCGGCCACCAACTGGATGACTTCAATCTCCCGAGCGGACAAATCGTGAATGGATGGCGGCACGTTGGCTGCTGCCGGATTAGCCCGCCGGCCGATCAGCACACCATGAACACCGGCTCCAACAGCATCGATCACGGGTCCGATGTCGGCAGTGGGTGCCAGGGCAACCACCCGGCTCCAGCCGGATTCGCGCAAGGCGGTCACAATCTGACCTACACTGGAACCCAGGGTCAGGCTGACCAGCGCAAGATCGCCAGAAGGATGCTCCGCTATCAGGTCTCGGGTGCCGTCCGCCGACGATGCCTCTCGGACCCGACCGATACCGCCACTGATCAAAGTCTTGCGCAAGGACTCGCGGGTCAACGGATCGGGGTCGACAAGCAACACCGTTGAAGTACGCAGGCCCGTGGACAAACTTTCGTCCATGGCCGAACGAGGGACCGGCAATCCCATGCTCACCGGCAGTTCTTCCGGACGTCGCACCATGCTGTCGCCGATATCAAGGGTTGACATGCTGACTCCCGATCCTGCCCTTCTCACCTCAGTCGCGATTTTCGCGCTTGCAGCTGACGTCTCCTTGACCCGGGCCTCCTTCGAAGAGGGCTTGGTAGGCCGAGTGACAATCAGTGAAACAGGGTCACAAAATTGAGAGTAACCCTAGATAGACCAAAACGGTGAACGTAACCCTGATGACCTAAAAAATAGGGCCATCGTGTCGGATCCTCTACCGATCAGCCGTAGGTCTGTTGAAACCTAGTGTGGCCACTCCCTCGGGAGGTAGGCCGGCGGCAACTGCGAGGAGTGCCACAAACGCTCTCATGTGCGACTTTGACTCCGAACGAGTTGCTGTCCACGATGCTCGGATCTCCACGTCATCGGTCCTGGACGATCCCGCTATGTCGCCGAACCGAACTGATGACGTCGCCGTAACGGTTCCGCCGAGGGCAGTGAATGGGACAGAATTGAGTTCGAGCACATCTGTGAGCCAGCTCCACCCCACATCTGGTAACAGAGGGTCACGAGCAATCTCACCCTCTACATCGCAAGTGGCGAATATTACGAAACGGAATGTGCCCTCCCATGCATCCACTCCATCTGGATCGTGGAGCAGGACCAGCCGGCCACTGCCGATTTCCTCATCAGTTGTCGGATCGTGAATAACCGCTGATATCGCGTGTGTCCAGGGGGCCAGTCGCGCCGGAGCCGGGAGGGTTCCGAGTTCTATCTCTCGTCGTACCCGCACCTGGCCCAGACCGGCGACAGCCTCGAGGAACTCTGGGGGAGCTCCGGTGAGCGAGGTGGTCGGGCTTGCCGTCATATCTGGGAGGCTACGACCCTGGTCCGACAGTGGGGCAGCACCACGCCGCTGACCCCGGACCCGGTGACGCTGTTGTGCCGAAACGACGGACTCAGGAGCTGCTGTCCGGCAGCCAATCACCCGGGTGCGCCGTCGGGCCTGTTTTCGCCGTTGCCGTCGCCGGCTCCATTCGCAGTGCTACCGAATTGATGCAGTACCGCTGATCGGTCGGAGTCGCATACCCCTCACCGGCGAAGACGTGGCCGAGGTGGGAATCGCAGGTGGCGCAGCGCACTTCGGTCCGAACCGAGAACAGCGAACGGTCCTCGATCAAGATGACATTGTCATCTTCGGTCGGGGCGTAGAACGACGGCCATCCACAGTGCGAGGAGAATTTTTCGTTGGAGGTGAACAGGTTTGCCCCGCAGGCACGGCAATAGTAGGTCCCGCTGGCAGTGGTGTCGGTGTATTCGCCGGTGAATGCACGCTCGGTGCCGGCTTTCCGAAGTACGGCATACTCCTGCGGGCTGAGCTCTGCTTTCCACTGGGCGTCGGTTTTGACTACTTTTTCTGGCATGCCATCCACGGTAACCGCAGGCGCCGCGGCATGGTGGGAGACCGTCCTTACAAAGCGCTAACGCCACCGGCTCTCACTTTCGATCTGCGAGCTCCGGAGTCCCCGGCAGCCGAACACCCGGCAGTGAACGTCCGGGTCCGGACAGCCGGGGGTCACAACGAATGCCGTGCCAGCGCAGGTGGGGCGGCAGAGCAGCAGGGGGTGTGACAGAGCAGGGTGTGCCAGGGCAGGTGGGGTCAGCGCCGGGGTGTGCCAGGGCAGGTGGGGTCAGAACAGGCGGGCCAGGAAAGCGACGGCAAATCCCAGCAGGACCAAGAAACCGATCAACCTGATCAGCCAGACCTGCAGTCCCGAGCGGTGACCGGCAACCGAGGTGGTGGTGAACAGATTCATCTGACCTTCGAAGGTCAGCGCATTGTGGATGCGGGTTGTTCGGTCGACGTGGGCGATGAAGGCCTGGATCTCTGGGTCCGGATCATTTCGATCCAGATCTGACTCGTCCCATGGTGCATGACGCAATGCTGCTTCCCGCTCGTGATGCAGGTCCGAGTTCGCCTCGGGTAACCAATCCGGCAACCGATTGCGTCGACTTTGCTGGTGCTCGTCTTCTGGGCTCAAGCTGGACATACCGTGCCTCCGCTCGGAATCTGGCCGGTCAGCAGGTATCCGGTTGCGGCCTGCGAAATGCAGGTACTGCGAGTGTACGAGCCGTGATCACCGCCCTGCCAAGTCAAGAGCGTGGCCGAGGCCAGTTGGTTCTGCACCGCCTGTACTCCGGGATAGGGGGCGGCTGCATCCGCCGCACCGCCGATCACCAGCACCGGAGGCGCCCCCTGGCCACGCAGGCCCGCCAACGGCTGGTCCGGGGCCGGCCAGGACGAGCACAAACCTGCCCAACCGACCAGGTAGGGGCCGAAGAGAGGCGCCGTTTCCATCGCCGTCTGCGCTGCCGCGCTCAGGTCGGTGGTGCTGATCCGCTCGTCGGTGTCGTTGCAATCAATGACCAGTCGCAGGGCGAGTTCAGCGCCATAGCTTCCGATCAAATTTTCGACCAGCTCGCCGATGGCATCAACATCGCCGCCGCTGGCAGTCTGGAACGCTGAAGCCAGGTTCGGCCAAAGATCACTGTTCGGTAGCGCGGCCATCAATGTGAACAACGCGGTGCCGGCATTGACCTGCAGGCCGTTGCCGGCCCGGGCCGGGTTGCCGGTGAGATTGGTGACCACCTGAGCGATCTGCTGACGCGCCGAACCGGCCAGGGGACAGGTTACGTCCGCATCGCAGGCAGCTGCAAAGGTATCCAACCGCTTCTCGTATTCACCGGCGGCAATGACTGCGCGTTCCGACGGCGGTGCCAGATGATCGGTCGGCGCGTCCATCACCACCTTGCCGACCCGAGCCGGATACCGGTCGGTGTAGACAGCGGCCACGGTGGCGCCGTAACCGAGGCCGAGAACATTTAACGTTTCGACGCCGAGCGCGGAACGCAGTGAATCCAGGTCGTCGGCAATATTGCTGGTGTTGAACACCACGATGTCCGACCCCGCGTAATCCTCGCAGGCGAAGGTGAAATCTCTGGTGGTGGTCGAAAGGTTGGCCGACCCGGCGGCGGTCGACGGATCCGCGGGCAGCGCCAAAATCTCTTCCAACGGACCACCCTCAAGACAACTCAATTCAACGGATCTGCCAGATCCGCGCAGGTCCAGGGTCACCAGCTGATAGGTGGAAGTAATTTCCGGCGGCAGCGAGGCGGCCATATCGGCCAACCTCACGGTGCCGGCCATTCCGCTGTCCACCGGGCCGTTGGCCATCAGCACGACAAGACTCGGTGCGTCGGCCGGGAGATTGCCGGCCCGGGCTCTGGCAATCTGCAGCGTGAGCGTGTCCCGACCCTTGCTGGTACCGCTGTACTGCTTGGGGACGTCCAGAGTGGTGCAGTCGATCGTGAAGCCGGGCGCGCTCTGGGAAGGTATGACCGAAGAACAGGCGGCCCAATCGGCGTCGAACTGACCATCCTGACCGGGTCCGCCAGGTCCGATTGGCGGCGGCGTCGGAACCTGGGTGCTGTTCGCCGGGGGCGCCACGTCCCCCCCATAGACCGCCAACTCGGGTCGAGTGGACGGACCGATAGTGCAGGCGGTCAGAATCATGGTGAGGGCAAGGCCATAGCTGCCGAGCAGAACAAGCGGACGGCGGTGCACCATCAACTCCAGGTATTCAGGGTGTGGCCAACTCAGGTGCTTGGTGCTCGACGGTAGCGGGCGAAAAGCGAGTTGGTGCCCGAATGTAATCCGGCCAGGGTCCATTTGATCGGTTCTGGGAGGTGGGTGCCGCCGATCAGCCCAGGACCAGAACTCTTTCCGACCAGCAGGGGCGAGATGCTCAAGCAAAGTTCGTCGAGCAGGCCAAGACTGACCAACGAGCCGAGCAGTCCAGGTCCGCCCTCACACTGGATATGCGCAAAACCCAAGTTGGCCAACGCTTGGACGGCCGCCACCAGGTCAACTCGATCCTCCCCGGCGATGATCACGTCACACCGATCGGCGGACACCGAGTCAGCGGCAGCGGCATTGGTAATGACGATTGGCCGAGCGGCGTAGGGCGCTTCGTCGAAGAGGGAAAGCCCACGGTCCAGGCCGCCATTGGTGACGACGGCATAGGGCAGCGGTCCACGGCCGGTCCAGCGACGACGACGATTCTGCCGGCGCAGGCTCAGCTCCGCGGGGCCATACCCTTCCTCCCTAACGGTGCCCGCTCCGACCAGCACCACGTCCGCCAAATCGCGCAGGATGCCGAAAATCCGTTGATCGTCATCGTTGGACAGACCCGCAGATACTCCCTCGACGGTGGCTGCACCGTCGAGGGAGGACACCATATTTGCCCGCACGAATGCACCGTTGCTGCCGGTGTCGGCATCGGCGGGCCAGGCGTAGGAGCGTGCCAAATCGTCATCGATCACATCGCGCAGGTTCTGAGGGAGCAGCTGATCCATCTGCACAGCCCATCACGCGCACCTGCTCGCCGGCTCATCAGGGTGGGCAACACGCGATTTGCCTCACACGCGAGGCCCTTGGTGCGGGTCGAGACGGTGTTGGCACCTAGGCTGATCCATCGTGCCTCTTGTCCATCTAGTTGACATCGAACCGGTGATCAGCGCCGATGAGCTGATCGCTTCGTTGGTACCGCCGCCCCGATTTGCCGACGTCCGGTTCAGTACCTATCGTCCGGACCCCAAGCAGCCCTCGCAGGCTGATGCCGTTGCGAGGCTGACGAACTTCGCGGAAAAAATCACCGCGCCGCCGAAGAAGGCCGGGTGGCTTCGCCGATCGATCCCAGCCGAAGCCGCCAGTGGCGTCTACCTCGACGGGGGTTTCGGTGTCGGGAAGACCCACCTGCTGGCGTCCCTGTGGCATGCAGTGCCGGAACCAAAGGCCTACGGGACTTTCGGCGAGTACACCCAACTCGTCGGTGCGCTCGGCTTCATCCCCACCATCAAACGGCTCGCAAACCATCGTTTGCTGGCGGTGGATGAGTTTGAACTTGATGATCCCGGCGACACCATGCTGATGACCCGACTACTTGGCGAATTGGCTGATGCCGGGGTGCACATCGCCGCTACCTCGAATACATTGCCGGACAAGTTGGGCGAAGGCAGATTTGCCGCCGAAGATTTCAAGCGCGAGATTCAGTCGCTCTCGGCCCGGTTCGACACCGTGCGCGTCGACGGCCCGGACTTTCGGCATGAGGGTCTGGCGCAGGCGCCGGAATCGTTGAGCGACGCGCAATTGCAGCTGGCCGCGGGGCAATCCGCCGGGGCGGGGGCAGGTAGCAGCCTGGACAGCTTCGATGCCGTCTGCCGCAAGCTGTCCGAGTTGCATCCATCCAAGTACGGCCGACTGCTCAATGGTATTGCCGCGGTTCACCTGTCGAAGGTGCACCCGGCGCCTGATCAGGCGGTTGCGCTGCGCTTGGTGACGCTCATCGATCGGCTCTATGACCGCTCCATTCCGGTGGTGGCCTCCGGCGGGTCGTTGGGGGAGTTGTTCACCCCCGAGATGCTGCGTGGTGGGTACCGCAAGAAGTATCTTCGGGCCACCTCACGGATTCTGGCGCTGGCCCGCGACGCGCACCGCTGAAATCTCTCGACCGCGGGGACGTTTGCGTTGGTTCCGCACCCTGGGGCCCGGCGGTTCTGCACCCTGGGGCCCGGCGTTTCTGCACTCTGGGGCCCGGCGTTTCCTCGCTTTTTGCTTCTTTCCCGTTGCATCAGTGCCGGGAAGGCGTAACAACGCGAGGAAACGCAGCCGGCGCGGGGCGGCAGTGCCGGGAAAGCGTGACAGGGCGAGGAAACGCAGCCGGCGCGGGGCGGCTTAGCCGGGAAGGCGTGACAGGGCGAGGAAACGCAGCCGGCG
>JBBSUU010000076.1:0-9409 GCA_038234115.1 Mycobacteriales bacterium | reverse complement strand
TGTTGGTTCTGCACCCGCTTGACCAGATTCAGGCCGATCAACCCAGTGGGCCCACTTGCCACAAAATGCTCCTGACCTGGACATACGCTCTTCCGGCCGGCCGAGTCTGATGGCGACTGAAGCACGATGGTCAAAAAGTATTTGAACGGGCAGCCACCCAAGGTGACAGATGGGTAACCAACAGCAGTCGACAGCGACGGCGACGGTCGAAAAAATATCTGCCAACTCACATCGAATTGTTCACTAGCAGCCGAATTTTCGACCGCAGATTGCGCGGATCACTATTTGTCCACTGCGCCGGCTGCACCGCCTACCTCTGCGGCGGCACCTCCAGGTCCTGATTTTTGGCTATCGCCGAGGTGTCCTTGCTTCGGCCTCTTCCGCCGGATCCCCGGATGGCCGGGTTCGCCGCTCCGAGCAGCGAGGCCGGACGCATAGCTGCCGGACCGAACTTTGCTGCCACCTGATCCGCGACGGTTTCTGCCTGCCGCCAGCCTGGCTCGGAGAGGTCACCGAACTGCAGTTGCTCGGAAACGTCAGCCGCCGGAACCAGCTGTTCCAGCCGCACTCCGACCAACCGCACAGAACGTCCGTTGGTCCCCAACCGGTCGAGTTGGGCCACCGCTGCGGCGTGAATGGTCCGAGACAGATCGGTTGCTGTCTCCAGCGTCACGGATCGGTTCACCGTAGTGAAGTCGGAGTACCTGATCCTGATCGCCACCGTTCTGGCTCGTTGATCGGAGAAACGGATCCGGCGCGCGAGTTTGTCCGAAAGGCGCAATAGCTCCCGAACGAGGAGACCGCGATCCGAGATGTCCTGCGAAAATGTTTCATCGGCACTCATCGATGATTCCGGTGCTCGCTCCGTGACATTTCGTTGGTCACGTCCCCATGACAATTCGTGCAATTTCCTGGCGCCGGCCACCCCGACCACGCTGCTGAGGGTGGCGTAATCCATCTCCGCTACCTGACCCACTGTTTTGAGCCCGATTCGGCGCAGATGCTCTGCAGTTTTCGGGCCGACTCCCCAGAGGAACTCAACCCCAAGAGGGTGCAGCACGCTCACTACCTGATCCGGCGGCACGATCAACAAACCGTCGGGTTTCGCCAGGCTCGAGCACAGTTTGGCCATGAACTTGGTGGCAGCTACACCGACGGTGCAAACCAGACCCAACTCATCGGAGATTCGGCGACGTAGCCCCTGGGCAATCAATCCGGGCCGCCCGGCAATACGTCGCAGACCGGCCACGTCCAGAAACGCCTCGTCCACCGAAAGCGCTTCGACGTAGGGCGTGATCTCGGAAAAAAGCTGCATCACCGACCTCGATGCAGCTTGATAGGCCGGCATATCGGGTTCCACAATGATGACCCGGGGCGCCAGGGCACGAGCCGTGGTGACCGGCATCGCCGAGCGAATCCCGAGCGCTCGAGCTTCATAGGTGGCCGCGAGCACCACTCCTCGACCTGCGCTGGAGGCCACCATCATCGGAAGGCCGACCAATTCCGGTCGGCGGCGCAGCTCGACACTGGCGAAAAAGGCATCCATATCCGCATGCAGGATGGTGCATTCTGAATCGTCCACCGAGGCCGGATCGCTCGTAACGATCCGGCGCGCTCCGGTGCTGGCGCCCACGGTGATGCTCCTGTCCTGCACAGCGAAGGTCTGGGCCGATTTTGCTGCCCCCAGATGTACATTACTGACGCCGCTTCGCCACCAGCGCCAGTCGGCCACCGGGTGGGTGCGATGGATCGCGACGAGTTCCCTGTAGGTTGACCCCGTGCTTGTTGCCAGTGTGCTCTCACTCAAAGGTGGGGTCGGGAAAACTACCGTCACCCTCGGCCTGGCCTCTGCCGCGTTGTCTCAGGGCATCTCGACGTTGGTCGTTGACCTGGATCCGCAGGGCAATGCCACCACCACGCTGGATCCACAGGGCAGCAAAGCCACTATCGCTGATGTGCTGGCTGATCCACGACGTTCCGTGGTGAAGGCAGCAGTTCGCAACAGTTCCTGGAGTGAACTGATTCGAGTGATTCCGGGCAGTGAAAGCGCCGAGCTGCACAACCATCCGGACCCGTCGAAGGCAAAACTCGGTCGGCTTTCCCAGGCGCTGTCGCGGGTTGACCCGGTACCCACGCTGGTTCTCATCGACTGCCCGCCGTCGTTGGGCCAACTGACCCGAAGTGGACTCGTGGCCAGCGACCGAGCGTTGTTGGTGACCGAGCCTGCGCTCTATGCGGTAACCGGGGTGCAGCGAGCTCTGGAGGCGGTGCAGGACGAACGCAGCACCCACAGGTCCAGCCTGCAACCGCTGGGTGTCGTTGTGAATCGGGCGAAGACCCGCTCCGCAGAGCAGGAGTACCGCTTGGCCGAACTCAAGGAGTTGTTCGGTCCCCTTGTACTATCACCTGCCTTGCCGGATCGCTCCGCCATTCAACAAGCCCAGGGCGCCGGGGTACCTATTCATGCGTGGCCGACTGCCGGGGCGCGGGAGATTGCTGCCATGTTCGACACCCTGTTGGGGCGGCTCCTACGGTCCGCGGCCAAGAAGACCAAAACCTGACCGTGGCAACCACTCTTGGTGCCGGCAGCTCACTGCTGAATGAGCTGCTCGATGACTTCCAGGAAGTCGGCCGTCTGCCGAACCATTTCGGTGGCGTCCTGGTCGGAGATAAGCCGAGTGATGCCGGCCTCGGCAGCTTTGCGCTTGGCCGAGCCGGCCGCAAAATAGTTGGCCCACTCCTCCAATTCGGGCGCGACCCTGGCCATCAGGACCCAAACACTGGCGTGTTTGAGGGTCCGGGCAGTTGGCTTGGGCCTGGTCGCCAGCAGCGCCGCAGCTCCGCGTAGCGCGCCGAGGTGGGCAGCGGCGTATCGGTCCGCGATGTCCGCCGCCTGCATCGAACGATCCAAGCCACGGTGCGCATCGGCCAGCTGGGAACGGGCCAACAACGAAACCTGTCCCGCGGGGCGGATTGGGGTCGCCGAGCGAATCTCGCCCGACCTTCGAACTGAGATCGCCGAGCCGGAAGCGTTCGGTACCGCACTTCGCGAGGTCTTGATCACCTGCACCGGCGGCTCCAGAGTGCCAACACCGCCAGGATCAGCCGGCGACTTCGCGGCAGGAGCAGCTTGATGGGAAAACGGCTGGTCTACCGGACCCTGTGTTGCCGGGGCCAGCGTGGCCAGACGCAATCGGGGAGGCCGGTTGTCACCGGTTGGGATTCGTACACTGACCATCCGTGCTGTTGCAGTTTTGGCCGCCACGCGAGCGCGGGTATCCGCCGACGCCAACTGGTCCACCCACGCCAACTGGTCCACCCACGCCAACTGGTCCGCCGACGCCAACTGGTCCACCCACGCCAACTGGTCCGCCGACGCCAACTGGTCCGCCGTCGTCATCTGGTCCACCCACGGCCGCCGGACGGCCGCAGTCGCCCCCATGTCGATAACACCTACCGCTGCTGCCGGCTGGGCCGCTGAATAAGCCTGCATATCACGCACCTCCACCATTCATCGAACGTGCGTTCGAGGTTACTCCCCACCACCGACAATGGCCCTGGGACGTGATCTGATGTGCTGATGCACCCCGCAACCGAACAAGTCCTGGCCCACCTGGTAGATGCCGGTGTCCAGGCCGAAGTAACTGTCCTGGACGCCTCGGCCAAGACCGCAGCGTTGGCCGCCGCACAACTCGGGGTACCCGTCGGCGCCATCGCCAACAGCCTTGTTTTCAATGCCGACGGAGTCCCGCTGCTGATCATGACATCGGGCGCGCATCGGGTTGACACGACGAAAATCGCTACCGATCATGGCTTTGGGAAGGTGGCACGTGCCACGCCGGCCTTCGTTCGCGAGAGTTCGGGCCAAACTATCGGCGGGGTCGCCCCGATCGGTCACCCGACGCGAATTCGGACCCTCGTCGACCGGACACTGATCAATTTCCCGGTGATCTGGGCATCAGCCGGCACCCACGACACCGTTTTTCCCATGACCTACGCTGAACTGCTAGTGCTCACCGAAGGTTTGGAGACCGATGTGAACTCCGGTTCACCTACCCCAGTTCTCAATACTGATGGGAGCTGCGCCGAGAGCACCGGTCCGGGTCCCTCATGACCATCGGAGTAACGCCCCCGTGGCGGCTTCAGAGTGTCAGCTCCAGTGACTTTCGAACCAGAGTTGACGAGTTGTTGGCCGTATACGTGGCAGCGATGAGATATCCGCCGTACACGCAATCGCAGCGAAGGCCATTGTGGCTCGAACACAGCTACCGCGCCGGATTCGCCTGCGCGGTCGTACTTGATGAGCAGAACAACATTCTGGGACTGTGTTTTGGATACACCGGCGCATCTGACCAGTGGTGGAACAACGAAGTACGGCGCGGCTTGACCCGACCCGCGACCGGCCAATGGCTCGGCTCTTACCGTGAGCTGACCGAACTGCATGTGCGCCCCGATGTCCAGGGTGGCGGTATGGGCGAAGCGATGCTGCGGACATTTCTGGCCGCCGCAACCGAACCCGTCGTATTGCTCTCCACGCCGGAAGGGGAAAATCGGGCATGGCGGCTTTACCGCCGAATGGGTTTTGTCGACGTGCTGCGCAGTCATCATTTCGCCGGTGACCCGCGTCCGTTCGCAATTCTGGGTCGCCCGCTGCCGATCGACCACCGATCGGCAAACCCAGCAGCGGCAAATGCGGCGAAACAATCGGCGCAGACTACAGTTTCGCCAACAGGTCGCGCAGCGGATCCAATCCCATCCCACCCATGTTCAAAGCCGCCATGTGGAATGCCTTCAAGTTGAAATCGTCACCGTGCCGTTCTCGAGCCGCATCCCTGGCCTCCAGCCAAACGCGCTCCCCGACCTTGTAACAGGGTGCCTGACCCGGCCAACCCAGGTAACGGTCGATCTCATCGCGACTGTGCGCCGGATCAGCAATGGTTCGGGTCAACAAAAATTCCAGACCCAGTTCCGGAGTCCAGGTCTCACCCTCGTGAAAACCGGTGCCGGCCGGGATTTCCAGCTCCAGATGCATTCCGATGTCCAGTACCACCCGGGCCGCCCGGAAAAGCTGGTCGCTGAGCATGCCCAACAAGTTCCCATCGTCACTCAGATATCCCAGCTCCCGCACCAGCCGCTCCGCATACAGCGCCCAACCTTCGGCGTGACCGCTCGTCGAGGCGATCAGTCGTTGGAAATCGTTCAAGGTGTCACGTCGATAGACCTGGAGTCCCAGCTGGAGATGGTGCCCAGGTACTCCCTCGTGATAGACAACCGTCGTTTCACGCCAGGTACTGAAGGTCTCCCGTCCCGGCTCCACTGCCCACCACATCCGTCCGGGACGCGAAAAATCGTCATTGGGGTGCGTGTAGTACGCGCCAACGCCACCACCGGGCGGAGCGATCAGACATTCGATGGTGCGCATTTTCTCCGGGATGTCGAAGTGGGTGCGACCCAGCTCCGCGACAGCCGTATCGGCCAGTTGCTGCATCCAAGCCTGCAACCCGTCCTGTCCCTGCACCTGATGAGCCGGATCGCTATCGAGCTGGGCAGCCACTTGGGCAGCGGTGGCATTGGGATTGATTCGGTGTGCCACCGCCAGCAGTTCCGCCTCAATCGCGAGGAACTCCTGCCAGCCCCAATGGTAGGTCTCGGCAAGATCGAGGTCAGCACCGGTGAAAGCACGCGACGTCAGCGCATAAACCTTGGCACCGACGGCATCCTTCGCCGGCGCCGTTGTGGCCAGTTCGGTCCGGAGAAAGGCGCCGAAATCGGCGAACGCTGCGTCCGCCAACTCGGCGCCGCTGGACAACGCGAGCGCCAAGTCGCCATCCCTGTCCGCGGAGGCAGCCATGGCGCTGAAGAACCCGGGACCGGAACCGCCGGAGTACACATCGCACTGGGCCGCGCACTTCTGCACCTGGCGCAGCGCCGGAGTTTGTCCGCGGGCGGCGCCGAATCGTAAGCTTTCCGCATATCCGGCCATCGCTGAAGGTACCGCTGCCATCCGGGCGGCAATGATCGACCAGTCATCATCGGTCTCGGTCGGCATTACGTCGAAGAGCATCCGGACCTGTTGAAGCGGGGAGGCCAATACGTTCAGGTCGGCGTGACGTAATCCGGCCTCGTACATGTCGACATCGACCTGGAGCCGTTCAATCAGGACCGCCTGCGCAATCTCATCCGATTCTCCTTGCAGTTCAACTTCTTTGGCCGCAGCGATAGTCCGAACGGCAAGATCATTGAATTCGGCCAGACCGGCCGGGGACATGTCATCCAAACGATGGTGATCCCCTGGCAGACCGCAGTAGGTGGCAAAGGCCGGACTCAACCGGAGCAGATCGGCGACGTAATGATCAGAAATCTCGGTGATGGTCGTCATCGGATCGAGGTTACCGGCCTACCCCACCCTGCGCCCGGCGGGCCTTGCTCAGCGCGATGACCCTGCGTTTGTTGGCGGTAATCCACCCTCGCCAATACCGTGGTCGGCAACCGTTGGCCCATGGCCGGTGGTCTGCGACGTCGCGCTAACGGTGCTTCGAGCGACTTCAGTACGGAACGGGTGATCAGCCCGATCTCCGATGGTCAATCCGGTCGGAGGGGTCACCACCGTATGTCTCCCGGAATCGGTCGTTGGTTTAACCCTGATTCTAAGTGATCACTTGACCAGGTCTTTACTCGATTGCCTGTTGCTCTGCGAGCCCACGGATCGAAACTCTGGGCCGATCGCACCAAACACGTTGCGGCACCGCCGGTTTTAGCTGCGCGGGGAAGAACCGACGGTGGACGCCGCAGCCAGGATTGACCCAGATTGCGCCGACTTCCCGATCTGTCCGCCGAATGGTTTCGGATCGGAGTCCGGACCTGCGCTGGGTTTCGCAGTGGCCGCCACCGGTTCAACCGGTGACTTGTCCGAATTCGGGTCCGAGTCCGGGTCCGACTCCGAACCGGCGGTCGCAGCGGCGTTTTCGCGTTGCGCCCGCTCCTCGCGAAGCCGCTCGATCTCGTTCTCAAAATCATCCACCGAGTCAAATGACCGATAGACCGACGCGAACCGAAGGTAAGCCACTTCGTCCAAATTACGTAATGGGCCCAGTATCTCCAAACCCACTTCATGGCTGGAGATCTCGGCGCACCCGGTCGCACGAATGGCCTCTTCGACCTGCTGGGATAGCAGCGCCAACGCGTCTTCATCGACCGGGCGCCCCTGGCAGGCGCGCCGGACTCCGACGATCACCTTGGCCCGACTGAAAGGTTCGGTGACTCCGCTGCGCTTCACCACCGCCAGCACCGACTCCTCAACGGTGGTGAAACGGCGAGAACACTCCGGGCAGGAGCGCCGGCGACGGATCGCCTGACCGTCCTCCACTTCCCGGGAGTCGATGACCTTGGAATCAGGGAACCTGCAAAAGGGGCACCTCATGACGTCCACACACCCCTGACTCACCGACGCGGGCCGCATCTGATCTGCGCCCGAGTATCGCACTCGTGACGGGACCTGGAACGGGCACTGACGTCGCTAATTCTACCCTGGATCCCTACCTGTGCCTCGCGGTATCCGCCAACGGCACAAGATCTGGGATCCTCGTCTCTGGTGTGTTCAATGCCGAGGTTTTCTGAGGTGGCCCGCCGAGATCCGGCGGCTGCGCTCATCTGGCTGTCCGAGCGCTCAGGGCGCCGCCGGGACCTGCAACACCATGCCGATCGGCAGATCGAGGCTGGCCAGCTGATTTACCTCGATGATCTGCTGAACGACAGCGTCGGGATCAGCACTCGGGGCGATCGACTCGGCGATCGACCAGAGTGTGTCGCCGGAACTGACGGTGAACTGTTGCAACACCGTCTCAGAGCCGCCCAGCAACGAGGAGACCAGCAGAATGAGGCCGGCCACCAGCACACTGGCCGTCACCGAAAGTCGCGCCCATCGACCCATGCGGTAGCCGTGGGATTCAACCTCCGGCTCGGCGCAGCCGCCAGCGACATGCCGGCTGTACCTGACCGGGATCGGGGCCGTCGTCGGTCGCTGCCGACCCGATACCCGCGCCCGCCGTCGCACATCCGGGCGGGCGCCGGCCACGTCTCCAACCTGATCGACCCGACCGACAACCCCCCTCGCACTGGCACTGGCACTGATATCGACTGCTTCGCGAACACTCATGATCACCCTCAACTCTTTCTTGACCCACCCTGCCCGCCTCCCAAACTTGGCCAACAAGCACCAAATCGGGACCGAACAACTGGTCGAATCTCGAACGGACGTTCTATCGAACGCATGCACGATTTGTACACCCTGGCACCGACAACGGGAATAGTGACCGGCGTGTTGATCGAACGAATGTTTCAATTGTGACCTTGCCGGCTTTATGCTCAGGCTCAGAGAAACCACCGTTCGAACATTCTGAACAGTGGGTTTTTGCCCAACCGACAGAACAGGACCGGAGTCGAAAGTCATGGTTGACCCAACGCAGACGCCCCTAGCACAGGGGTCCGACAGTGCCGAAGGTTTGGATAGTTCGGAAGCACTTTTTGCGGAATCGGAAAGTTCCGACACTGCCGAAGAAGTGGGCGAAAGCAACGCGCCGGTGGTACTGACCGCTCGGCAGCGCAAGATCTTGCGCTTCATCCGGGAATCGGTCACCAAGCGTGGTTTTGCACCCAGCATTCGCGAGATCGGTGATGCCGTCGGATTGAAGTCACCATCCTCGGTGGCGCATCAGGTCAAAGCGTTGGAGAAGAAGGGGCTACTGCGACGGGACCCCAACCGCCCACGGGCGATGGATGTGCGACCGCTGGAAGAAACCACCGAAGAATGGGCCAATCGTCCCACCCCGGCCTATGTGCCGGTAGTCGGTCGGATTGCCGCCGGCGGGCCGTTGCTCGCCGAACAGGTCATCGAGGATGTGTTTCCGCTGCCGAAGGAGTTGGTCGGTGAGGGAACGCTTTTCCTGCTGAAAGTGGTCGGTGAGTCCATGGTGGAGGCAGCCATCACCGACGGCGACTGGGTGGTGGTGCGCCAGCAGGCGGTCGCCGAGAACGGCGAGATCGTCGCCGCGATGATCGACGACGAGGCAACTGTCAAGACCTATCGCCGCCGAGATGGCCACGTCTTCCTGATGCCGCACAACCCGGCCTTCAACCCGATTCCCGGCGATGATGCAGTCATCCTGGGCAAAGTGGTGGCCGTCCTGCGGAAAATTTGAGTCATCGCTGCTCGTAGTCTGCGAGAACGGTGGTGTCCGGATGACTCTTCATTCGGATTGTGCTTGCGGCTGATCACCCGGTGACCGCACTGCGGCGTTTTGTCCGGTCACACCCCAGCGGACCTCCCCCGGGTACCACGACGCCGGGGCACCCAGCCGCCTTGCCGCACACAGAGAAGGGCCCCCGATCCGAATTGGTTCGGGGGCCCGGC
>JBBSUU010000075.1:0-9441 GCA_038234115.1 Mycobacteriales bacterium | reverse complement strand
GTGCCGGCACCGCGGTGATGGGGGTGGGCGCCAGCGGGTCGAGAATCGCGGGAAATCCGGTGGAGTCCAGCAGCTTGCGCAATTGGGCGGAGACAGCGGTGGCGCCGTCCGGAATCACCTTGTTGATACCGGTCAGGATTGTGGAGTTTCGGATCGCCGAGGTCAGCGTCGGCAACGGGGTTGCAGCCAGGGGAAGCGCCACCAACCAGGCCAGCATCAGCACGGCCAGACCCTGGCCGACGGCGCCCAGGGTCCGATCGACCGTCTTGGCCGGCGACCAGGTGACCTGCTCGGACAGCACTTTACCGGCCCAGCCACCGACCAACTCACCGAGCAGGATTCCGAGGAGGAGCGTGCCCAGGCCGCCTGCGGTACGACCACCCTCGGGCAGATCACCCAAGAAAAGTGGCGCGATGGTCAGTGCGGCGAGGGCTCCGAATACGGCGCCTAGAAGTGAGACGAAAGCGGTGATAAATCCCTGCCGGAAACCCGCCCAAACCCCGGAGAGCACAAAAACGATCAGGATGGCATCGATGAACGTCATCCGGCACTCGCCGGTAGCTCAATGATCCGATCGTGGTCCCATGGCTGGGTCCAGTCCCCCAGGTCCAACAGCGAGTCCAGCAGCGCCGCAGTGAAACCCCAGACCGTCATTCCGGCAACCTGAAACCCCGCACCCACATAACTCCGGAAACGAACCTGGACTCTGTTGTCCGGGTTGACCAGATCGCTGATCGGCACTCTGGCCACCGCGGCGGTCTCGGTCGAACTCACCGGGCGGACCGGTCCGGGGGTGTCCCAATGCGCCAGCACCGGTCGAATGACAAATTCAGATGCGGGAAGGT
This sequence comes from Mycobacteriales bacterium, assembly GCA_038234115.1. GTDB lineage: Bacteria > Actinomycetota > Actinomycetes > Mycobacteriales > Nakamurellaceae > Nakamurella. Next base: position 8,596 of record JBBSUU010000075.1, on the reverse strand, counting down.
ACAGCCGCGGCATCAGGAGCAGTGGGGTTACCGAAGTCGGTATCAGTCCGGTCTCCTCCTCGCCCTCACGCAGAGCTGCCATCACGGCGTTTTCACCCGGATCCAGCGCGCCGCCTGGAAATGCGGGCTGACCGGAGTGGGTGCGCATACCCGAAGCCCGTTGGGTCAACAACACATCAGGACCATGCTCGCCCTGAGCCAGCAACATCAGGACAGCAGACTGTCGGTTACCGGCCTGCTTTTTGAGCGCGGTGCGCTGAATCAGTCCGGGCAACGGTCCCTGCAGGGTGCGATCAAGCAGCGGGCGAAGCCACTCGGGGGCATGTTCAGTGGGGAGCAAAGACCGTGCCCGACCGTCGAGCCGCTCCTCGAGCTCGTCGCCTTCGGGTTCGGTCGCTCCACTCTGCGCGACTGGGTTTTGATCGGCCTGCCCGAACCGCGGGGCAGTGGCTACCACGACAGGCACATCATCTCGAGCACTGCGTGCGGTTGCACATCATTGGCTGTACATCGCTGCGTGCACATCGCCGCCTGCACATCGAGGGCTGTATCTCGCCGGCCGGACAACGCCGGTTGCACATCGCCGGCTGCACATCGCCGGCTTTACGACGCTGGCTGGACAACGCCGGCTGCACGACGCTGGCTGGAAAACGCTCGCTGGGCACTTCACCTCAGACGCTTTGATCGTGGGTAGGTTCACTCCAGGCCGACCATTGCCAGCAGATGATCACGTTCCGGCCCCTTGACCAGCGCAGCTGCCACCAGCGGATCTGTCGGACCAGCCCCATAGGACGGGCACAACGGCGCGATGAAGCACGCTCCGCAGGCCGGTTTTTTGGCGTCACACACGCGACGGCCGTGGTAAATCACCCGGTGTGAAAACTGGGTCCACTCCTTGGGCGGCAACATCGCGTTCAACTCCAGTTCCACCTTGACCGGGTCCTGTTGTTCGGTCAGCCCCCAGCGCCGGACCAGGCGACCCAGATGGGTATCGACGGCAATGCCGGGTACGCCGAAAGCATTGCCCAGCACGACATTCGCGGTCTTGCGTCCGAAGCCGGGCAGCGTGACCAATTCAGCCAGGGTGCGCGGAAGTTCACCGTCGAAGCGTTCGATCAATTGCTGGCCCAGGGTTTGGATCGAATTGGCTTTATTCCGGTAGAACCCGGTGGACCTGACGTACTCCTCGAGTTCGAGGCGATTCGCCCCGGCATAATCGGCCGCGGTTCGATACTTGGCGAAGAGGGCGGGGGTCACCATGTTGACCCGGACGTCGGTGCTCTGAGCCGACAGGATGGTGGCCACCGCAAGCTCGAGCGGAGTACTGAAATCCAATTCGCACACGGCTTCGGGATAACACAGTGCCAGTTCGCTGTTCAAACGACGGACCCGTCGGGTCTTTGCCAGTGGCGTGGTCGGCACCTGAGCTGATTTCACCTCTTCAGGTTGCCACAACAGCCCAACACCCAGACAGATTTCCGGCAGCCTGACTGCAAAATCCCCCCCGCCGCGCCGGCCGACCGCAACACGTCCCGAGGAACTCACCACAAGTTGCTGCGCCCGGAAACTTCATGAGGGATGATGAGTCGACCATGACTGTGTTTCTTGTGCTCCTCTTCCCCCTCCTACTGCTGGTCTTCGCCGTCCTGATGGAGCGAGTGGAAAATCGGCTGCAAAACATCACGGTGACCGAGAATGAGATCGAGCAGTTCCTGGACCAGGCCCAGCCCGACGAAGTGAACACTTTCATCCGAGAAGGTTGGACGCGGGCTCTGGCTGTCTTCCGACTGCGCCGTAAACCCCGCAAAGGGCGCCGCGCCTTACTGGGCCGCTTCAACAAATCTTGAGCCGCTTACCTGCGACTTCATGAATTTGCGTAGTTTCATTGTTAAGTTGGGCGAGGCTGACTGCCCCGCCGGGTCAGACAAGCCCTAGACTGACCGCTCGGAAGTAAACAATTCGTGACGTGATGGTGGTCATACCTTGTCTGGAGGACAGGTGGAAGAGACCCTTGCAAAGGCCGGCATTTTTCAGGGTGTAGACCCCGATGCAGCCTTGGCACTCGGTTCGCAGCTGGAAACGGTCGATTACCCGCGAGGAAGCGCAATCTTCTCCGAGGGCGAGCTGGGCGACCGCTTGTATGTGATTTTGGCCGGCAAGGTGAAGCTCGGCCGACATTCACCTGACGGGCGAGAAAATCTCCTAGCGGTGATGGGGCCCTCTGACATGTTCGGCGAGCTCTCGGTCTTCGATCCAGGACCGCGCACGTCGACCGCTACCGCGGTCACCGACCTGCGACTGGCGACGATGGACCGAACCGCGTTGCTGGACTGGATCAACAAACGTCCGGAAATCGCCGAGCAGCTACTGCGGGTGCTCGCTCGCAGGCTGCGGCGCACCAATAATGCACTGGCCGACCTAATATTTACCGATGTCCCCGGCCGGGTGGCAAAGGCCCTTTTGCAGTTGGCTCGTCAGTTCGGTCAGCAGGAGGGTAACGCGATGCGCGTAACCCATGACCTGACTCAGGAAGAACTCGCCCAGTTGGTCGGCGCGTCCCGCGAAACCGTGAACAAGGCCCTGGCCGATTTCGGTCATCGTGGTTGGCTGCGGCTCGAGGGCAAGAGCGTCATCATCCTGGACGCGGAGAGACTGTCCCGACGCGCTCGATAAGTTTGCGATGAGCCGCCGAGCGGCGACCTCGAAGCCTGCCTCAGCACAGGAGTAGCTTCCAGGTCACCGACCGATGATCTATCTGGTCAGCACTGTCACGGTGACCGATGCGGTCACCGTGGTGGTTGCCGGCAGTTCGGCCAGTGCCGCGTCGAAGTCGCCCTGCTGCAGATGACGGGCCGACGGGCCCATCATCACCAGGTCTTTGACCTGATTCGGTGGCAAACACAGCGCAAAAGTCACCGCCTGCCGATCCATAACTTTCAGTTCGCCGGCGAAGTCAGTGGCCAGCTTGTCCGCCTTGCCGTCATCGACCGTGAGCATCCGGAAGGGCTGGATCAACTCGCCCAGGTGCCCGGATTCCGGTGTCACGACGACGAAGAGCCCCGTTGGCGACAGAATTCGGCAGACCTCCCCCACTTGGCGTGGCGCAAAAACACTGAGCACCACGTCGGCGATGCCATCTGCCAATGGCAGCCGATCCCATGCGTCCGCCACGATGGAGGCCATCCGCGGATGCGCCACAGCGGCTCGACGGGCGGCTCGAACCGAGGAATCCACCGCCACGCCATGAGCTGCCGGCAACGCATCCAACAGCGACGCCAGGTAGTACCCGGTCCCGGCACCCAACTCCACCAGGCGCGCGCTGCCCGAAACACGCTCGGCTATAACACTTCTCAAACACGCGGCAATCGGTCGATACCAGCCCGCGGTCAGAAACGACACCCTGGCCGCCACCATCTCGGCGGAATCTGCCGTATCGGTCCGCGACCTGCGGCCCAGAAGGGAGACGTAACCCTGCCTGGCCAGGTCAAAATGATGACCCGAAGTGCAGTCAAGTCCACGGCCGGCCAATTCCAGATCCGCTGCACAGTAGGGACAACGCAACCAGGGAACAACAGCGGGCATAACCCCGGCGGCCCCGTCAGCCACTCGCAGCCCCGAGAAGATAATCAAGCTGTGCTGAAACCGATTTCGCCGCCGCAAAACGTACCGAGTCATCAATGTCGGTGTACACCGCGTCCGTCACAGCCTGAACCGAAAGCTCTGTCCCTGCCTGCGTTATCGCTTCGATGGCAGAGCGCACCTGATCAAGTCGCTGGTGCCGATGTTCGCGGTATTCGGCGCAGACCTTGGCCAGGTCGGGAAGCACCGGACCATGAGCGGGCAGGACCCTACAGTTGCCCAGTTCGTGCAGCACCTCCAACGACTGCAGATATGGCTGGAGCCGGCCATCCGGGAACGCGATAATGGTCGTCCCCCGACCCAAGATGGTGTCGCCGGTCATCACGGACCCGTTCGGTCCGTCGTCAGGCAAGTAGAAACACACCGAATCAGCAGTATGGCCTGGTGTGGCCACAACCTTGATCCGAACGCCGGCGGCCGCTATCCATTCACCGTCTACCAGCGGCTCGGCGGCCACGCAAAAAGCCGGATCAAGAGCACGCACCGGAGCACCGGTCATTCGATGGAATTCTTCGCTGGCTTCGGTGTGGTCATGATGATGATGGGTGATCAGCACCAGTTCCACGCGGCAACCCCCGGCCAGTTCGGCCAGATGCTGAGGGTCCAGCGGACCCGGGTCGACCACCACCACGGTATCGGCCACCGCCGAGGCTATGACGTAGGAGTTGGTGCCGTCCAGGGTCATCGGGCCCGGGTTCGGCGCCAATCGCACCTTGGTCAAACTGCTGGTTTCCGCGAGCGAAGCAATGCCCGAGTGGCAGTCCGGTTCGGCCTGCCACCGCGGTGCAACCAATCGACCGCCGCGGTCGCCCTCGATCACTGTTTCGGGGCCGGCAACACCGGTAGCCGACATCACCTCGGCGACCGAGCGATAGGGCAGAAGTTCGGTCAACACGCGACGGGTCGGTGGCATCAGATTGAGCCTGTTGTCGTCGGCGGCAGCCAATGCCCTCCTCACCGAGGTCCAGTACCCCTCTATCGCTTCGGGTGTCGAGCCGTCAGCCTGCTGGCCGGCCGGCAGAGCGGCAACGAAGAAGAACGTGTCATATCGACGCGATGAGCCTTCCGGGGTGATCCAGCGGGCCCAGGGACGAAGCAGGTCGGATCGCAATTGCTGACCGAAAGCGTCCAAAACGGTGCCCAGCCCCGTGCGATGCGCCGTCAGATCTGCCCTGGCCCTCGATGCCTGACCGTCGACGCCGGAATCAATGGTCGGCACCGGCCGACCGGGCTCGCTGATCAGCGCCACCCCGGTCTCCTCGAACAGCTCTCGTACCGCCGCCGCGACGAGTGCCCTGGCTTCTTCTGCGTCAACTTGCAACACCCGCGACCACCAGTGCGCGCTCGGCCCTGCCCAGGGCAATGTCTCGTCGCGATCACTGGGATCAACGGCGCCTCCCGGGAAGACCGCCATATTCGCGGCGAATTCCATCTGGGCCACCCGCTGCAAGAGGAATACCTCGATCTCGAGGCCGCCATCGGCGCCGACCGTATCGCGCATCAGAACCACCGTCGACGCCGGCCGGATCGGCACATTCATCGGTACTTCAGTCAATTCGTCCGTCGCCTTTGTTTGCCCTGCCGCGATACCGAGTCCTCGTCGGTCGGTCCACACTGTCCATCACAACACGGTATCCTCGCCGCCAAAGCAGCTTAACGGCGGTTACCAGCATCGGCCGCTGCTCGGTGGTCGTGATTGGCGAAAGGATGGTCGGGAGGAGGGTGAGTACCGGAAGATGAATATCGGCAACCGCGAGCACCCGGCCGCCGTCACCGTTGATCCGCTGACCGGCCGTGACGCCCTGGTCAATCCCGAGGCCGGCCGAAAACTGCGGGATCTGCTGCTGAGCGCCGGACCGGAAGAACTGGCCAGTGAGGACGTGAACACCAGCCGGCGCCGGTGGCATACCGAAATCGGTCAACTTTCACGTTTGTTGGGGGAATTTCAGATGGCTGAATTTCATCTGACCGAGGCTCTGCATTTCACCGACGAGAGTGACAAAAACATCGGTCTGGCCAGACTGCGACTGGCGATTCTCTGGCATCAGCAGGGCATTTTCGAACGTTCCGACCCGGCCATGGAGTTGGCCCTCCTCGAACTCACCGGTACTGCGGTAGAACATTTTGCCTGGCAGCACCTGGGCGCCAATCATCTTGACGCGGGCCGCCCGCAAAAGGCTCGATACGCCTTCGAACGGGCGCTGCGACTTCGGAAGCAAATTGGCGATGACGAGTTGATCACCTCCACCAAGCTCGCGCTGGCTCTCCTCCCGTCATGAGCTTGCCTCGATCCGTGGCGGCACCCAAAACATTCACCCAGGTCGCAACCGGTGTCTTTGTGACCACTTCGACCAAATACGCCACCAACTCGACAGTGCTGGTCTCCGGTTCGGAGGCCATCCTGGTGGATCCGAGTTGGGAACCGGCGGAACTGTCGGGCATTGCCGACTGGCTTCACGGCTGCGGGCTCAGCGTCGTCGGCGGATTCGCAACACATGCCCATCACGACCATGTGCTGTGGCATCCACGGTTCGGCGAGGCGCCGCGGTGGGCCGGTGCCGCAGCCGTGGATCTGGCCGCGACTCATCAATCCGAACTCATCGACCGCTTGGGCGCATCGTGGCCGACAGAACTGGCCGGCTTGGTGGGACTGCTGACCCCAGCGCCGCCGGGTCACCTGCCATGGGATGGCTTTCCGGTCGAATTGGTCACCCACGATGCGCATGCGTGGGGCCATACCGCACTGTGGCTACCCGAACAACGCACCCTGCTGGCCGGCGACATGCTCAGCGATATCGAATTGCCGCTGGCCGAAGAAACCGGGATGGGCGACTATCGTGCAGGTCTGGAATCGTTGTTGCCCTTCGTCTCTCGCGCCCAGGTGCTGATCCCCGGCCATGGCAGTCCAGCCGTTGAAGCAAGCGAGCCGGGCAGCGTCGCTGCCCGGCTCGATGCCGATCAAAAGTACTGGTTGGACCTGCTGAACACCGACGATTCCTCTGATCCGCGCATTGTGCTGCCCGAGATGGCCCAGGCGCACGAACACAATCAAAATCTGGCCAGGCGCTACCCGAATTAGCGCAGTTCGACGATCGCCTCGACCTCGACCGGGCTGCCCAGTGGAAGTTCGGCCACCCCGACAGCGGAGCGGGCGTGCCGGCCGGCGTCACCGAAGACTTCGGCCAACAGGTCAGAAACACCGTTGATGACACCAGGTTGTCCGGTAAAACCATCGGCGGAGGCCACGAAACCGACGACCTTCACCACTCGGGCGACTGCGTCTATACCGACAGCGGCATCGATGGCCGCCAGCACGTTCAGTCCGCAGATTCGGGCGTAGCCATTGGCCTCCTCGGCCGAAACCTCGGCGCCGACCTTACCGGTGGCCGGCAGCTTGCCCTCGACGAAGGGCAATTGTCCGGAGGTGAACAGCAGCTTCCCGGTCTGCATGGTCGGCAGGTAGGAACCCGCCGCAGCAGCGAGCTTGGGCAACACAATTCCCAGTTCGACCAACTTTGCCGATGCTGACACTGACTCGCTCATACTCGCTCCCGCTTGAGGTAGGCAACCAACTGTTCTGGATTCGGGCCGGGGATAACGCTGACAAGCTCCCAACCGTCCTCTCCCCAGGTGTCGAGGATTTGTTTGGTGACGTGACTGATGAGCGGCACCGTGGCGTATTCCCAGGTGCGACGCGGAGTGGGGGAAGACATGCGGTCAACTCTAGGGGGAAGCCTGGCTTGCGTGCACCCGCCCCCGGTTGGGCTGGATCTGAGGTGAACGCGAAGCTCGATCAGGTTCTCCCGAGGAGGGCCATCAGAGCTGCGCGACAAGACACGCGGTGAACCACCTGGGCTGACAATCTAGGCTGACCGCATGGAGTGGTGGAAGTGGATTGCGGCTTCGACCGAGGCGATTCTCATTCTGGTACTGCTTGCCCTGCGGATGGACACCCTGCGGGATCGCGTGGGCTGGGATGGGTGGCGGGCTTTCCGCGTGATGGCACCGTGGGCGGTACTGGCACCGGCGGGGTTTGGGGCCGTATTACTGCTGCCCTGGTGGCTTGGCCTGATCTTGATTGCCATCCCGGCTCTGGCCATTCTGGCGATGGAGATGGCGTCCTGACCACACGGGTGTGTTGCCAAACCCACAGTTGATCAGCTGCGCCGACGGGTACCAATGAAGTGTGAGATTTAATGAATTGTCTGGCGTCCCGGCCTCATCCCCGGCACCCGTAGGCTGAAACCGTGTCCATCGCTGCCGCCGGCAAAGAGACCGACCTGACCACCTGGCCCGTCAGCGCCCGTCGGGCTCGCCTGCATATCGTTTCCGGTAAGGGCGGCACCGGCAAAACGACCGTTGCCGCGGCCCTGGCGCTCGCCCTGGCCAGCGACGGCAAGCGCGTGCTGCTGATCGAGGTCGAGGAACGACAGGCCATCGCGCAACTCTTCGACCTTCCCCCACTGCCCTACGAAGAACGCAAAGTTGCCGTGGCTCCCGGCGGTGGCGAAGTCCGTGCACTGGCGATCGATGTTGAAGCTGCTTTGATGGAGTATTTCTCGCTGTTTTACAACCTGGGCTTTGCCGGCCGCACTTTGAAGAAGATGGGTGCCGTCGAATTCGCCACCACGCTGGCCCCGGGGCTACGTGACGTCCTGCTCACCGGAAAAGCCAAGGAGTGCGTCACCCGACTCGGCAAGGACGGTAAACCGGTGTATGACGCCGTGGTGATGGATGCCCCGCCAACCGGACGGGTGGTGTCATTTCTCAATGTCACGGTCGCGATGGCCGATCTGGCCCGCAAGGGGCCGATCCGGAACCAGGCCGATGGTGTCGTGACGCTCCTGCATTCCGATGACACCATGGTCCACCTGGTGACTCTGCTCCAGGACATGCCGGTGTCGGAAACCGTGGAGGCCATCCAGGCGCTGCGCGAGGTTGATCTGCCCGTGGGATC
>JBBSUU010000074.1:0-9444 GCA_038234115.1 Mycobacteriales bacterium | reverse complement strand
GATAGCGAATCCGGTCATGCATGCGCGAAATACGTCCCTGCCAGAACTCTACCGACGTCGGAATGATGCGCCATCCGCCCCAGTGCGGGGGCACCGGAATCGGAGGTGCGTCCACGGCGCCGGATCCGCCGCCGAACTGGATTTCCAGCGCGGTCTGCATATCGTCCAAAGCCTGCCGGGACGGCAGCACCGTCGATTGCGGACTTGCCCAGGCACCGAGTTGGGAACCGCGGCCCCGGGTGGCCCAGTACTCCGCGATGGTCTCGGCATCCACTTTCTCCACCCGACCACGGAGGTGAACCTGGCGCTGCAGATCGATCCACGGAAATGTCACCGAAGCAACTGGATTGGAGCGCAGATCCGCAGACTTGGCGGAGGTGTAATTCGTGTAGAACACAATCCCGCTGCTGTCGTAGCCTTTGGCCAGCACAGCTCGGGATGCCGGCACACCCTCCGAGTCTGCGGTAGCCAGAACCATCGCATTGGGCTCGGTGATCCCGGAGCTGATGGCTTCTTTCAGCCACTTCTCGAACTGGGTGACCCAGTCCGCGGCCATGTCCTCTTCGGCGAGTCCGGCTTTGGAATAACTCAGCCGCATGTGGGCCAAATCTGGTCGGGATTCTTCGGATACCTCGGGGGTGCTCATCTTTCGACACGTTACGCCGGTCCCGATCGGGTCCGATCTCTGTGTCGTAACGGACGCATATCCGGGTCGGGGCCCGATGCCATCGAAACCCCGCCGCGTTGGTGATGAGAACCACGTCATCAGCGCTGGCGCATCGGCATCCCAGCAGGGAGGCTGTTGACTACGCGAATCAGAGACGGTGCACTGGCCGCACTGAGTCCATCTCAACGGGGAGGTTGGCCATGACGGCTCCAACTATTTCAGCAGCTTCAGTTCCTTTCGTTTCCGGTCTCGAGGGCGTGGTTGCCTTCCACACCGAGATCGCCGAGCCGGATAAGGACGGCGGTGCGCTGCGCTACCGCGGGGTCAATATCGAAGATCTCGTCGGCCGTGTGGGATTTGAGGACGTGTGGGCGCTGCTGGTCGATAATGCCTTCGGAGCGAAACTACCGGTTGATAGTTCGTTCCCGGCCGTTCGTAGTGGGGATGTGCGGATCGATGCACAGTCCTCGTTGCCGTTGCTGGCAGCCACGCGCGATTTCGGGGCCCTGCTGGATATCTCCGATGACCAAGCTCGTGAGCACTTGGCGGCTACCACCGCCGCCACGCTGTCGTACGTAGCTCGATCGGCCCGTGGAGATTTACCGGAGGTACCCGAATCGCTGCTCGAAGGTTGCGGCAATGTGGTGCAACGTTTCCTCACGGCGTGGTTGGGCGAGCCATCCCCGGAGCAGGTCAAAGCTATTGACGCTTATTGGGTTTCAGCTGCCGAGCATGGGATGAACGCGTCCACATTCACCGCTCGCGTGGTGGCCTCCACCGGCGCCGATGTACCGGCTTGTATGGCCGGCGCTATCGGATCGATGTCGGGCCCGCTGCATGGCGGCGCACCGGCTCGGGTACTCCCGATGATCCAGGAGGTCGAGCGCTCCGGTGATGCAGCGGGGGTGGTCCGCGGGATCTTGGACCGTAAGGAACGTCTGATGGGCTTTGGTCATCGGGTGTACCGCGCCGAGGACCCCCGCGCCCGGGTGCTGCGGCGAACCTGCGCCGAACTCAGCGCTCCCCGTTACGAGGCTGCCGCCGCTCTGGAGCAGGCTGCCAAGGCCGAGTTGCAATCCCGTCGCCCCGATCACGTGATCGAAACCAATGTCGAATTCTGGGCCGCGGTCATTCTCGACTTCGCCGGCGTGCCGCCGCAGATGATGCCGGCCATGTTCACTTGCGCGAGGACCGCAGGCTGGAGCGCCCACATCCTGGAGCAGAAGCGTCTGGGCCGCTTGGTCCGCCCGGCCGCCGTCTACGACGGGCCGGGCCCCCGCGGCCCGGAGGACGTTGCCGGCTGGACTTCGCTGTAATTCTTTTCCGCGGCCGCAATTTCAGTGGATACCCACACCCCAATTGCGCCCGACGGACCGCCCTGGCTGCTTCGGGGACCGGCCGGGGGTGTGGCACTGTTGGGCGGTGACCCTTGCTGATCTGATCCCGACCTCGGACCACCACCTGGGCGATGAAACCTCGGTCGACCCGGACGCGCTGTATGACATCTTCGTGGACTGGGCAGCGCAGCGCTCGCTGCCGCTGTACCCGCATCAGGAGGAAGCGCTCCTGGAAATCGTGGCCGACTCCAATGTCATCGTGGCAACCCCCACCGGCTCCGGGAAGAGTCTGATCGCCACCGCTGCTCTGTTCACCGCTCTGGCCACCGGGCGGCGTGCGTACTACACGGCACCGATCAAGGCGCTGGTGTCGGAAAAGTTCTTTGACCTGGTAGATATCTTCGGGCCCGGCAAGGTCGGCATGGTCACCGGTGACAGTTCGGTCAACGCCGATGCCCCAATTATTTGTTGCACCGCAGAGATTCTCGCTTCGGTTTCGTTGCGGACAGGCGCCGCGACCGATGCCGGCATGGTGGTGATGGATGAATTCCACTACTACGGCGACCGCCAACGCGGTGTGGCCTGGCAGATTCCGTTGCTGGAGTTGCCACATGCCCGATTCGTGTTGATGTCCGCCACCCTGGGCGATGTATCGTTTTTTGCCGAGGATCTGACGCTTCGAACCGGCGCCCAAACGGCGGTGATCACCGGCGTCGAAAGGCCGGTGCCGCTCCAGTTCTCCTATGAGGTCCTTCCCCTGCAGGAGACATTGGAGGAACTGCTGCACACCCATCGAGCGCCGGTCTACGTCGTGCACTTCACCCAGGCCGCCGCCCTGGAACGCGCCCAGTCGTTGATGTCGATCACCGTCGCCAGCCGCACCGAGCGGGACGAGATTGCCGATTTGATAGGCGATTTCAGATTCTCGGCCGGCTTCGGACGGGTCCTTTCCCGGCTGGTCAGACATGGAATCGGGGTGCATCACGCCGGCATGTTGCCCAAGTACCGCCGACTGGTGGAGAAGCTCGCCCAATCAGGACTCCTCAAGGTGATCTGTGGCACCGACACCCTCGGCGTCGGGATCAATGTCCCGATCCGGACGGTGTTGTTCACCGGCTTGTCCAAGTACGACGGCGTCCGGACCCGGATGTTGAGTGCCCGGGAGTTCCATCAGATCGCCGGCCGGGCCGGCCGCGCCGGCTTTGACACTGCCGGCGATGTCGTTGTGCTTGCCCCGGAGCATGTGATCGAGAACGAACGACTGCTGCGCAAAGCCGGTGACGATCCGGCCAAGCGCCGTAAAGTGGTGCGCCGCAAAGCTCCCGAGGGATTCATCTCCTGGACCGATGCCACTTTCGAGCGGTTGATCGCAGCCCAGCCGGAGGCACTGACCTCCAACTTTGCCGTAACCAATTCGATGCTGCTGAATGTGATCTCGCGGCCCGGTGATGCTTTCGCCGCGATGCGGCATCTCATCGAGGGCTCCCACGAACCCCGCCAACGTCAGCTCAAACATGCGCAGCGTGCGCTGGAAATCTCCCGTGGCCTGTTGGCTGCCGGCATCGTGGAGAGATTGCCGGCGCCCGATGCCCAGGGGCGGCGATGGAAGCTGACCGCTGACCTGCAGCTTGATTTTGCTTTGAACCAGCCACTTTCGCCGCTCGCCCTGGCCGCGCTGGATCTGCTCGACGTGAACTCCCCGGACTACGCATTGGATGTGGTGTCGTTGATCGAAGCGACCCTGGACAGTCCTGGCACCGTACTCTCCGGCCAGCGACATCACGCCCGCGGCGAGGCGGTCGCCCAGATGAAGGCCGATGGCATCGAGTATGACGAACGGATGGCGCTGCTGGACGCCATCGACTACCCCAAACCGCTCGAAGACCTGATCCAGGTCGCCTACGACTCCTACCGGGTTGGGCACCCTTGGATCAACGATTTCCAGCCCGAACCCAAATCTGTGGTCCGCGATATGTACGAGCGGGCAATGAACTTCACCGAGTACGTCGCGTTCTACGGCCTGACCCGCTCCGAAGGAGTGGTGTTGCGATATCTGTCCGATGCATTCCAGGCGATGCGCCGCACGGTGCCCACCGAGGCACGCACCGAAGAACTGGCTGATCTGATCAGCTGGCTCGGCGAATTGGTGCGTGGTGTCGACTCGTCGTTGCTGGATGAGTGGGAGTCCCTCGCGCACCCGGAAGATCTTCCCGGGGTCGATTCCGGACCTCGACCACCGACCGCCAACCGCGGCGTCACGGCCAACCACCGGGCGTTCTCGATCATGGTCCGCAATTCGTTGTTCCGCCGGGTGGAACTCATTGCGCTGGAGCGATATGCGGTGCTGGCCGAGATAGACACGGACTGGACCAGCCAGCAATGGGCGGACGCGATGGATCCCTACTGGCAGGAGTATGACGAGATGGGGATCGGGCCGGTGGCCCGCGGCGCCGCCATGGTGACCATCACCGAATATCCCGGACGATGGGATGTTCGACAGGCCTTCGACGATCCGGATGCCGACCGGGACTGGGGGCTGACCGCTTCGGTGGATCTGGTTGCCTCCGACGAGGCCGGCGAACCCGTCCTGCAGATCCTCAGCGTCGGGCCGCTCTCCGAAGAGTAGATCCCAGCAGATGGGACCATTTTTGGGACTCCGACCCGGCCGGTGGGAGAATCGACAGCAGCGCAGCACCTGGTGCGCTTCCGGGCGGGGCGATGACCAACCGGAAAAGCTGTCCGCAGTGAAAATGCTGTCTCACCGAAGAGGAGTTTCACCCTCATGGCCGATCCCGCCACCCTGGTCCTGCCCGCCGATCTGTTACCGGCCGACGGTCGATTCGGCTGCGGACCATCCAAGGTCCGCCCCGAAGCGCTGGCTGCCTTGGCCGCATCCGGATCCTCGGTGATGGGCACCTCGCATCGGCAGGCGCCGGTGAAGAACCTGGTCCACCGAGTTCGCAGCGGGCTGTCCGCACTGTTCTCACTCCCCGACGGCTATGAAGTCGTCCTGGGTAACGGCGGTAGCACCTCCTTCTGGGACGCCGCCGCGACCGGGCTGATCCGCGACCGTTCCCAGCACCTGACGTTCGGCGAGTTTTCCTCGAAGTTCGCCTCTGTCGCCAAGGGTGCGCCATTCCTGCGCAATCCGACGGTGATCAGCTCCGAAGTCGGCGATGCCCCGGTTTCGGTGTTCGAAGCCGATGTCGACGCCTACGCCTGGGCTCATAACGAGACCTCGACCGGGGTTGCCGTCCCGGTGCTGCGTCCGGCGGGCGCCACCGCTGACCAACTCGTGTTGATCGACGCCACCTCCGGGGCCGGTGGACTTCCGGTCGATGTGTCCCAGACCGATGCCTATTACTTTGCCCCGCAGAAGGTTTTCGGTTCCGACGGCGGGTTGTGGATCGCGCTGCTGTCCCCGGCCGCCCAAGCACGTGTTGCCGAAATTGCGGCTACCGATCGTTGGATTCCGGAATCCCTGTCGCTGGCCACCGCCTTGGACAACTCCACCAAGGATCAGACATACAACACCCCGGCGGTGGCGACGCTGTTCCTGCTCGCGGAGCAGATCGATTGGCTCAACGCCGGCGGTGGATTGGATTTTGCAACCGGCCGGACCGCCCAGTCCTCGGCGACGCTGTACAACTGGGCAGAGGCAGCTTCCTTCGCGACCCCTTTCGTGACTCGTCCGGAGCTGCGTTCCCAGGTGGTTGGCACCATCGATTTCGACGACTCGGTGGATGCCGCTCTGGTGGCAAAGATCCTCCGTGCCAACGGTGTGGTGGACACCGAGCCGTACCGCAAATTAGGTCGTAACCAGTTGCGGGTGGGGATGTTCCCGGCCGTTGATCCGTCCGATGTGCAAGCCCTGACCGCCTGCATCGATCACATTGTCGGTGCGCTGTAGTCAAGGACATCGTCAATGCATCTGGCCATTTCTGCCAGCCGATAGTGGTGGGGATCGATTGGCTTGCATGAGGTGTCATGAGGAGTGAGATAAGGTCCCAACGGTTGCGAATCCGGCGGTTCACGCCCGCCGATACAGCTGGCTTCTCGCGCTATCGCAATGACCCGGATGTCGCTCGATATCAGGGCTGGGACGTTCCGTTTTCCCTCGAGCGGGCGCGAGAGTTGGTCTTGAGCTTTTCTCAGGGTGCCGACGATGCGCCCGGGTGGATTCAGTGGGCGGTCGAACGTTTGGATTCGCCGGGCATCATCGGCGACATCGGTGTCGACCGCCATGACGAAGGGCGCCAGGCCACCATCGGATTCACACTCGCAGCCGAGCACCAGGGATTCGGTTATGCGACCGAGGCGGTCGGCCAAATGGTCAACCATCTCTTTGCCGGATCGAGAATGCATCGCGTCAGCGCCGACTGCGATGCCCGAAATCTTCGGTCAGTAAAACTATTGGAGCGCTTGGCATTTCGGCGGGAGGGCCACCTACTCTGCGCTACCTGGGCCAATGGCGAGTGGACCGACGATTATCTGTACGCCCAGCTCCGGACCGACTGGTCAACACACCAATCCGCGCTGTCGTCTGCCTGATATTAATCTGATCAGGCCCAGATCAAGCGCTACCACACGTCCCGGGCCGACCCGGGCGCCGCGACCGGAATTTGCGGCGCCCGGGTAAGTCGGAAATTTCTACCCGAGCACCTCCGGTAGCGCGGGTGGCTCTTCGCCGAGAACATGTTCGGCCAGGAAGGCCAGATTCACCTGATGCCAAACTTTGGCGTGCTGCGGTGTCAGTACCCAATGGTTCTCATTGGGGAAGTACAGCAGGCGATGCGGTGTCAGGCCATTCTCATCGGCGGCCAGCCCCGACTTGGAGATCAGTTCATACCAGAGCCGAAGGCCCTCACCGATCGGAACCCGATAGTCCTTGTCGCCATGGATCACCAGCATGGGGGTCACGATCTTCTCCACGAAATTGTGCGGGGAATTGGCCGCACTCATCTCCGGCGACATCTCCCGCGCCCAATACCAGCCGGCGTCGGTGGTGGGTCCGAACTGGTCCAGCGCCCAGAGGCTGGCGTGCGTCACGATGGCTTTGAATCGGTCGGTATGTCCGGCCACCCAGTTGGCCATATAGCCACCGAAGGAGCCACCCATCGCAGCCGTGCGGGTTTCGTCGATTTCCGCCCTGGCCACGACCGCGTCGGTCAGCGCCATCAGATCGGTGTAGGGCTCGCTGCCCCACGCTCCCCAGCCGCGTTGGATGAAGTCCTGTCCGTACCCCGTTGACAGCGCCGGGTCCGGTAACAGCACCGCATAACCGGCGGCCACCATCAACCACGGATTCCATCGCCAGGACCATGCATTCCACGAGGACAACGGCCCTCCATGGATCCAGAGCAGGAGCGGGGCCGGCGAAGCTGCCGAACTCCCTGCCGGCAGCGCCAGCCAACCGCGGATTACTGTCCCATCGGCGAGTTCGGCACTCACATCGGTGAGCCCACCGGGCAATTTCAAGTTCGACGCCGGACTGACCAGGTCGGTGATGGCGCCGGCATCGCCACTTAGCGACACCCGAACCGGGTGCGAGGGCGCGGCGTAGGAGGTGCGCAGGGCGTAAACGGCGGTCCCATCCGGCGCCACCTGCAGGTTGGTGTAAGCCGCATCATCGGTGGTCAGCTGAGAAATCGCGTCCGAGGCCAGATCCAATCGGTAAATGGGCGACCTGCCATTGCTATCGGCATTGATCAGCAGCCCGGACCCATCGGGCAACCAGGCCATGCCACCTGGCCAACGATCCCAGCCGACGGCCAGATCGCGGATCGAGCCGCCTTCAATCGTCACCAGGTGCAGGGTCAGCACCGGCGCCTGTAATGGGGTTGAGACCGTCTCCCGAACCACCGCCACCGCGCTGCCGTCCGGCGAGATCCGAGCTGCGGACCAGCTGGACGCGCCGTCTGAAACCAACACCCGCTGTTGGCCGGATTGCCGATCGAAGATCATCAAGTCGGTGCGTTGAGAGCCATTGACCTGCGGCACCGCCCAGCTGCTGACCACCTTTTGCCCGTCGGCGCTGACGTCGAATTCGACCTCCCGAAGGGCAGCACCCGGGGTGGGAGCCAGATCGGTGAATTCCAGACGCGCGGGTTGCGCTGCTGCAACCTGAGGGAGAGCGGTCAAATCAGCACTGAAAAGATGCGGAGTCGCTGGTCCAAGATCGGAGTCCCAATACCGAATCGGGTATCCGCTGTGCAGGATTGCCGCTACCTTCTTCTCCTTGCGTGCCTTCCGCAGCGTCGCATCCGATTCAGCATCGGTTGCCGACGGCAGCATTGAACTGCTGACCACCAGCACCGGGGCCGACGCGGCCGCCTGCACTCCTTCGATGCCGCCCGAACGTGCACCGATCAGTTCGGCCTCACCACCGGCGGCTGCCAGGCGCCAGAGTGCGGGAACCGGGTCGTCCTCTGATTTTGCAGTCGGATCAGGACGGGCGGCGGTGAAAATCAGGTCGCCGTTGTTGAGGAAAGCCGCCGACGACTCACCTTTCGCCCCCCACGTCAGTCGTCTGGCCGGGTTGACGCCGGTCGGGTCGATCTCCCACAGCGCCGTCCGGTAAGCGGTCGACTCCGGGTCGAGGGTGGCTACGCCGGTCACCAAACGGGTGCCGTCTCGGGACAGGGTAAGGCCGCTCAGGCGAGGTAGCGCGATGTAGGCGTCCAGATCATGGAACGGCGTCGTCGGCTCTGATGACGAAACAGCGGCGGATTCTGCGTGTTCTTCAGCTTTGCTCACCCAACCGTCCTATCAGAACCGCCGGACAACCGCGCGGTCGGCCACCCGTCCCCTCAGCAGCAGCGACGCGTCGGGTTCCTTCGAGGAGGGTGAGCCGCCCATTCGGATCGACGTGACGCAGACTGCAATTGCGGCCAGCACCACGACGAGGACGAGAGCGGCAAAAACGATCGACAATGTGCCCTGGACAAAGGTGTTGCGGATTACCGCGTCCATGGCCGCCGGCGACTTGGCGGTCCCGAACGTGGTCGCACCGGAATCCCTGGCATCCACGAACTTCGAATGTCGCGCCCAGTACCCGATTTTCGGATTCGAGGAGAAGATTTTCTCCGCCGAAGCGGTCATCGTGCCGATCAGGTCCCAGACCAGCGGCAGGCCCGGAACCCAGGCCCAGCGGTATTGCTGGCTCTTGATCAGCACCACCACGACAACGGTCAAGGCGATCGCGGCCAGTAGTTGATTGGAGATGCCGAACAGCGGGCACAGCGTGTTGATCCCGCCCAGCGGGTCGGTCACGCCCATCAGCAGGATGCCTCCCCAGTCGGCCACTACCAGGAGCGTGCAGATCCACGCTCCGGCCCGCCAGGACGGGTCGCGGAATTTCTTCATCGGACCGCCAAGATTCCCGAGCGAGTCGGAGCGCATGAAGCGGGCCACCCGGGTGCCGGCATCGACGGTGGTGAG
>JBBSUU010000073.1:0-9492 GCA_038234115.1 Mycobacteriales bacterium | reverse complement strand
AGTGGAGAAGTCGGCTGACTCGATGGGTGACCCTCGTTCAGGCAGGCCAGGCAGCTCGACAGGCGTTCCGCACGAGTAGCGCAGGAACTCCGCTAACGAACACTGCTTGACGAACAAGCCCGTATTTGCACACCACTGCGCCCCAAGGAGTGCACATGTTTGAGAGATTTACTGACAGAGCCCGACGTGTGGTCGTGCTGGCCCAGGAAGAGGCCAGGCTTCTCAACCACAACTACATCGGGACTGAGCACATTCTGCTTGGGCTGATTCATGAGGGTGAAGGTGTGGCCGCGAAGGCCCTGGAATCCCTCGGAATCGCGCTGGAGGGTGTCCGTTCCCAGGTGGAAGAGATCATCGGGCAGGGCCAGCAGGCTCCGTCAGGTCATATTCCGTTCACCCCGCGGGCCAAGAAGGTGCTGGAGCTGAGCCTGCGCGAAGCGCTGCAGCTTGGACACAATTACATCGGAACCGAACATATCCTGCTCGGCCTGATCCGTGAGGGCGAGGGCGTTGCCGCCCAGGTGCTGATCAAACTCGGCGCCGACCTCAACCGGGTCCGCCAGCAGGTGCTGCAGCTGCTCTCCGGCTACCAGGGCAAGGAAACCGCCGCGGCAGAGGGCGGCCGCAGCGAGGGCACCCCGTCCTCCTCGACCGTCCTGGACCAATTTGGCCGCAACCTGACCCAGGCCGCTCGTGAATCCAAGCTCGACCCGGTGATCGGGCGCGAGAAGGAAATCGAACGTGTCATGCAGGTTCTCTCCCGCCGGACCAAGAACAACCCGGTGCTCATCGGTGAGCCCGGTGTCGGTAAGACGGCAGTGGTCGAGGGACTGGCCCAGGCCATCGTCCGCGGTGACGTCCCCACCACCCTCAAGGACAAGCAGCTCTACACCCTGGACCTGGGATCCCTCGTGGCCGGATCCCGCTACCGCGGTGACTTCGAGGAGCGGCTGAAGAAGGTGCTGAAAGAAATCAGCACCCGCGGTGACATCATCCTGTTCATCGACGAGATTCACACCCTGGTAGGTGCCGGCGCCGCCGAAGGTGCCATCGACGCCGCGTCGATCCTGAAGCCGAAGCTGGCTCGCGGGGAACTGCAGACCATCGGCGCCACCACCCTGGATGAGTACCGCAAGTACGTGGAGAAGGACGCCGCTCTCGAGCGTCGTTTCCAGCCGATCCAGGTCGGTGAACCGTCCGTCACCCACACCATCGAGATCCTCAAGGGCTTGCGCGATCGTTACGAAGCGCACCACCGGATCACGATCACCGACTCTGCCCTGGTGGCAGCGGCCACGCTGGCCGACCGGTATATCAGCGACCGCTTCCTGCCGGACAAGGCGATCGACCTGATCGACGAGGCGGGCGCCCGGATGCGCATCCGCCGGATGACAGCCCCGCCGGACCTGCGGGACTTCGATGACAAGTTGGCCGGAGTGCGCCGCGAGAAGGAATCGGCCATCGATTCCCAGGACTTCGAGAAGGCCGCATCACTGCGTGATTCGGAGAAGCAGTTGCTGTCCAAGAAGGCCGAACGGGAGAAGGCCTGGAAGGCCGGCGACCTGGACGTGGTCTCCGAGGTCGATGACGATCAGATCGCCGAAGTGCTCGCGAACTGGACCGGTATCCCGGTATTCAAGCTCACCGAAGAAGAAACCACGCGGCTGCTCAAGATGGAAGATGCTCTGCATAAGCGGATCATCGGCCAGGACGAAGCGGTCAAGGCCGTTTCCAAGGCGATCCGTCGTACCCGCGCCGGCCTCAAGGATCCGAAGCGTCCGTCCGGTTCGTTCATCTTCGCCGGCCCGTCCGGTGTTGGTAAAACCGAGCTGACGAAGGCGCTTGCCGAGTTCCTCTTCGGCGATGAGGATGCACTGATCCAGGTCGACATGGGCGAGTTCCACGATCGCTACACCGCGTCGCGGCTCTTCGGAGCGCCTCCCGGATATGTCGGTTATGAAGAGGGTGGGCAGTTGACCGAAAAGGTCCGCCGCAAGCCATTCTCGGTGGTGCTGTTCGACGAGATCGAGAAGGCCCACCCGGATATCTACAACACGCTGCTGCAGGTGCTGGAAGATGGCCGGTTGACCGATGGACAGGGCCGGACGGTTGACTTCAAGAACACCGTTATCGTCTTCACCTCGAACCTGGGTACCGCGGACATTTCCAAGGGCGCCGGCCTCGGCTTCGCCCACGGCAATGACTCTGTTTCCAACTACGAGCGAATGAAGCTCAAGGTGAATGATGAGCTCAAGCGCCACTTCCGTCCGGAGTTCCTCAACCGTATCGACGATGTCATCGTGTTCCACCAGCTCACCACGGATGAGATCAACCAGATGGTCGAGTTGATGCTCAAGCGCGTCGAGGGTGCGTTGAAGAACAAGGACATGTCGATCGAGCTCACCCCCGAGGCAAAGGCTTTGCTCGGCAAGCGCGGTTTCGACCCGGTCCTCGGTGCCCGCCCGCTGCGACGCACGATCCAACGCGAAATCGAGGATCAACTGTCGGAGAAGATTCTGTTCGACGAGCTCAAGTCCGGACAGATCGTCTTCGTTGATGTCGAGGACACCACCGACGACGGCTCACCGGCCACCGCCGACGGCAAGCGCTTCACCTTCCGGGGTGAGGACAAGCCATCGCTGGTTCCGGATGTGGTCCCGGTCGGACTGATCAAGGAAAGCGGTAACGGCTGATTCAGTGGCCGCATAAAAGACGAGAAAGCCCGTTCCGACCCACTCGGAACGGGCTTTCTCGTTTGTTCATCCCGCAGGACAAGATGTGCGGAGGCCGGGACACCGCCACTCTGGCCAGTTCCGGTGAATTCTTTCCGCCAAAACTGTCGAACCCGGAATTCGACGTGGTGCTATTTGCCTGGGCTTTGGACTGGAGTTTCAGCGACCCTGCGTACGGTTGCGCGAAAGGTGCCCGCAAAGTTTCGTATGCTGGAGCGGCCGGTCCGTCGCGTGGCCCGGCCCAGTTCGTTCGATTCAGGATCGGCGGGCTGCTCTACAGCTCTGGTGTGAGGAACTGCAATGTCGTTCGAGGCCGCGCTCGGGTGGTTGGCCGCTGCGCTCAGTGGCTCTCTGACCGTCCCTCAAGTGTTACGCATTGTTCGTACCAGGTCGGTGGCCGGTCTGAATTTGCTCACTTGGCAGACCCTGTTGATCGCCGGCATTTCCTGGTCGGGGCATGGGCTATTGGTGGAGCGGGCGCAGATCCTGGTCCCGAACGCCATCCTGCTGATCGGCGCTGCCATCGTGCTGAATCAGCTGCGAAGGGCCGAATCACTTCCTTTGGTCCGTGTCTGGGCGTTACCTCTTGCGGCATCGGTGGCTTCGATAGCACTGGACTCTGCATTTGGTCCGCTGGTTTTCGCTGTCATGATGGTCATTCCGGCTGTCATCGGCCAGGTTGCGCAGTTCCGCGAAATCAGATCAGCAGCCGATGTCTCAGGAATATCGCCGGTGATGCTGATGATAAATGCGGTGGCTCAGATTGTTTGGTTGACATATGCCTTGGTTACCTGGGAGCTTTCCATCATCTGCGTTGCCACCGTGCTGATCGTGGTGATGACGGCCAATGTGGTGGCTTTGATGAAGCGACGTCGCCAGGGTTCCCGGGACCAACAGTCGGTCACAGCGGCAGTCTGATTCGACCGCTCGGCTCGGCACTGATCAAGCCGTCCGCGAGCAATGAGTCCAGACACCTTTGCCACTGGTCTATCTCGGGCCAGGCCGTCTGTAGATATTCGACGGTGAGCGAACCGGGTGCGTCTCGCAGGAGTCCCAGAATCCGACCACGCACCTGCCGGTCCGTTCCCTGCCAGGATTGGGACTTGTTGCGCACCAGCGACTCCGGTCGGCCGGCGGCAAGCCATCGGCAGTCGGTGTGAACCGGGCAACGCGGGCACTGCGGAGATTGCGCGGTGCAGACAATGGCGCCCAGTTCCATCACCGCCGCCGAGAACATTGCGGCATTCGGTTCGGGTAGCAGAGAGGTCATCAAGACCCGGTCCGCCGCGGTGGCCGGCCCGGCATCGGTGTTACCGCGGACGACTCGGTTGAGAACTCGTCGAACATTGGTGTCCACCACCGGAACCGCCTGCCCAAAGGCAAAGGCGGCAACGGCCCGTGCGGTGTAATCGCCGATCCCAGGCAGCGTCAGCAACACCTCCACATCGCTGGGAACAGCGCCGGCATGATCATTGGTGATGGCGGTAGCGCAGGCATGCAATCGCAGTGCTCTGCGGGGGTATCCCAGTCGACCCCAGTGTCGAACGGCATCCCCCGGCGAATCGGCGGCCAATGCGGCCGGATCGGGCCAGCGGGTCATCCAGTCCAGATACACCGGCAATACTCGGACCACCGGTGTCTGTTGCAACATCACCTCGCTGACCAGCACCGCCCACGCGCCGGCGGCCGAGTCCCGCCAAGGCAGATCCCGGCCGTTTTGGTCGAAGAACTCCAGCAGTTTCGCCGGCGCCAGTTTCCCGGTCGCGGCCGGCTCAATCAGCGAAAACTTCTTCCAGTAGCCCGGACTCGACATCGAACACGAAACCACGAATGCTGCCGGTGCGGATCAGAAAAGGTGAATGGCGGACCCGCCTCAGCGACTCCTGTACCGATTCGTGCGGATCATTGAAGGCCTGCACCGACCAGGTCGGCCGGTACCCGGCATGTTTGGCCAGAAGCTCGCGGAACTCTTCTTCATCCAGGGTGGCCAACCCGCAATCAGTGTGGTGCACGATCATGATGTCGCGCGTGCCCAGCGCATGCTGCGAGATGGCCAGCGAACGGATCACGTCGTCGCTGACCACACCACCGGCGTTGCGCAGCAGGTGTGCCTCGCCGGGGGTGATGGCAAAGGCGGCGTGTGCGTCGACGCGGGCATCCATGCACAGCACCATCGCAATGGACAGCGTGGGCCTTGGCCCGATCCAATACGGATGCGACATGGCCAGGCCACGATTACGTTCCAGTAGATCGTCAATTGCTCCCATGAGCTGCTCCTCGGCGTTGCTCACCCTAAATGGGTTCGCCCGACGTTACCTTTTAATGGTGATACAACCTGTCGGACCCCTGCCCCCCAAGGTCTATTGGGCCCGTCGAGCAGCGATTTTGGTCGTCGCGGTCGTAGTTTTGGTCGTCGCTGTGTGGCTTGTCACAAAACGCGGAGCTGCCGAGACCGGATCCGGGACCTCCGGTAGTCCGTCGATTTCCGGATCTACCTCCGGTTCGGGAGCGGCGTCGGCGAGTAGTTCGGCCATCCTGACCGGTGATCTGTTCCCAGAATTGGCCACCTCGACGCCGAGTACCGAAGACCCGCGGGCGACCGAATCGGCAGCGACCGAATCGGCAGCATCGGCCGCTGCTGCCCAGGAAGCCCAAGCCGCGGCAGATGCCGCGCAGGGATCTGCCGCCGCCGAGTCTGCCGCCGCTGAGTCTGCCGCTGCCGAAACTGCTGCGGCGGAAACTGCTGCCGCCCAAGCAGCGGCCGCTCAAGCCGCCGCCGATGCAGCGGCTGCCGCCCAGGCAGCTGCCGATGCCCAAGCAGCCGCCGATGCCCAAGCTGCTGCTGACGCGCAAGCTGCTGCTGACGCCGCCGCAGCCGCATTGCAGTACGACGCCCAGGGACGATTGATCTGCCCGGACTCATCGATCGGCTTGACCGCCACGGTGGGATCCCCCACTTATAACGTCGGCCAGCAGCCCATCCTCGGCGTCACGATTCAGAACACCGGCGGCACCGCCTGTGTGCGCGACGTATCGGGCACCCTGCAGGAGTATCTGATCTATGACGCGGCCGGCAACCGGCTCTGGTCCACGGCCGACTGCGTACCCGGCACCGGTACCGAGGTTCGCTTCCTGGAGCCCGGACAAACGTTGCAATACAACATCCGCTGGTCCGGGACCACCTCAGCGCCGGGATGCGCGGCCGAACGGGTGACGGTTCCGGCCGGTCAGTACAAGGCCGAGGTACGGATCGGCCCGTTGGTATCCACGCAGGCAGTGCTGACCTTCCAGTAGCGGGCCTGCCGACGCTGTTCGGTACTCCCACGGGAGCCGTTGGTCAGGAGGGCAAACCAAGCCGCCGGTAGCGCTGATGTCGTTGTCGCGTCCGATCAGCGGCGGGCACCGTCATCAGCACATAGAGCTCGTCGGCCAACGCGTGACCCAGGCGTCGGCAGAATTCGGCCGGCTCGTCGGCGGCGTCGGGCAGCTCTTCCACCACCAGGTCAATGATGCCGCCGGCCAACAGATCCGCCGACCGGACGCCTTGTTCGGCGGCCATCTGGGGGGCGTGCGAGGTATCCCGGTGCACGATCGCACTGGCTCCCTCCGGCGGCAGCGGCGAGAGCCAGCTGTGCCGGGCTGCGATCACTCGATCGGCCGGCACCAACGCCAACGCACCGCCGCCGGTGCCCTGGCCGAGCAGCACCGACACCGTCGGCGCGTCCAGCGTCACGAGTTCGGCCAGGCAGCGCGCGATCTCGCCGGCCAGCCCACCCTCTTCGGCCTCTTTGGACAGTGCGGCACCGGGGGTGTCGATGACCGTGACCAGCGGGAGTTGCAACTCGGCCGCCAGCCGCATGCCACGACGAGCTTCGCGCAGCGCAGCCGGGCCCATCGGCGCCTCGGAAGTCTGACCCTGCCGATCCTGGCCGAGCACGATGCACGGAGCGCCGTCGAACCTGGCCAGGGCCAATAGGATCCCTGGGTCAACCTCACCGGTACCGGTGCCGTTCAGCGGAACCACATCGGTGGCAGCGCTGCGCAACAACCGCCGTACCCCCGGTCGGTCTCGTCGGCGTGACCGGGTGATCGACTCCCAGGCAGTTTCGATAACTTCTGGCTCGGCGATCGGCTGGGTGAGCGAAGGAGTGCTTCGGTGCCGCGGCGCCAACAGGACATTCAGCACCCGATCAGCGATACCGGCCAACCCGGAGGCCGGCAGCACGGCATCGAGAAGCCCATGGGCATAAAGATTCTCGGCTGTCTGCACATCCGCCGGAAATGGCGCGTGATAGAGCGCCTCGTAGACTCGGGGCCCCAGAAAACCGACCAGCGCGCCGGGTTCGGCAACCGTCAAATGTCCCAACGAACCCCAGGAAGCGAGCACCCCACCGGTGGTGGGGGAGCGAAGGAATACGAGGTAGGGCAGGCCCGCTGCCTTGTGTGCGGCGATCGCCGCGGAAATTTTGACCATCTGGAGAAAGGCGACCGTGCCCTCCTGCATCCGGGTGCCCCCGGAAACCGGCGAACCCAGTAGCGGAAGTCCCTGCGCGGTGGCCTTTTCGATGGCCAACACCAAACGTTCGGCCGCTGCGACACCAATGGAGCCGCCGAGAAAGCCAAACTCACAGGCGATGACGGCGACCCGGCGTCCTCTGAGCAGCCCCTCCCCGGTGACGACGGATTCGTCCAGGCCGGTTTTCTGCCGGGCCGCTTCCATCGAGGCCGCGTACTCCTGCGACATCTGGACCTGCACGGGCGCCACATCCCAGCTCTGGAAGGTGTCGGTGTCCAGGAACAGGTCGATCAGCTGCTTGGCGCTGGTCCTGGCCGGCCGGGGCGCGTCGGTCGTCATGAGTCCAGCCAGGAAAGGATCCTCGCGGCATCGCCATCGAGCAGGGGCGGTGCCCGGTGGTCAAGTTTGGTGGTTTCGGTTTCGGCGCCGTCACTGGCCTGGAAGAACCGAAGCGGGGAGCCGGGGAGGGTGATGTTTCCCAGGGTTTCGTGGTCGACGTCGACCAGCAGATGCTGTGAGCGGGTCTGATCCCAGTCGTAGACCTCCTGCAGATTGCGAACCTTACCGGCCGGAATACCGGCCGCTCCGAGGCGGGCGAGCAACGGTTCGGAATCGGTATCGGCAAACACGCCCTCCACCAGTTCGATCACCTGCTCGCGGTGCGCCACCCGCTCCGGGTTGGTCGCAAAGCCTTCGGCCACCGCGTCGAGTCCGAATTCGGTACAGAATGCCTTCCAAAGTCCTTCGCTACCAACAGCAATCTGGACCGAACCGCCGCGGCAGCGGAATAGCCCGTAGGGGCTGATCGAGGGATGGTGATTGCCCTGGGCCCGGCCAACCTCGTTGGCGACCGTCCAGCGAGTCCCCTGAAATGCGTGCACCCCCACCAGGGAGGCCAACAGTGAGGTCCGCACCACCTGGCCCTGACGCGTTTTCGCCCGCTCGACCAAAGCGGCCAGGATGCCAACGACACCGTAAATTCCGGACAGCAGATCGCCGATCGGGACGCCAACCCGCTGGGGGTCATTCGGCCCCGACCCGGTCAATGACATCAGTCCGGATTCGCCCTGGGCGATCTGGTCGTAGCCGGCCCGTCCGCCCTCGGGACCGTCATGGCCGAAACCGGAGATCGACAACGTCACCAAACTGGGGTTGAGGTCGGCGACCACACTGGTGCCGAAGCCGAGACGCTCGAGAACTCCCGGCCGGAAATTCTCGATCAGGACGGCGGCCTTGGCCAGCAAGGCGGTCAGCACCTCCCGGCCATGGTCGGACTTCAGGTCCAATGCGATGGATTCCTTGTTCCGATTGCACGACAGGAAGTAGGTGCTCTGGCGGTCAGCCCCCTCGGGCGTGATGAACGGCGGTCCCCAGCCGCGGGTGTCATCGCCGGTACCCGGTGATTCGACCTTGATCACCCGGGCCCCGAGATCACCCAGGATCATTCCGGCGTGTGGTCCGGCCAACGCTCGGGACAGGTCAATGACCACGATCCCGTCCAGGGGTCCATTGGCGTGCGCAGGGGCTTCCGTAGCGGTAGTAGTCACCGTCTCAAGGTACCCAGCCGTTGCATTGCGCAGCGGTGCTGGGGTCATCGTCACGGCCGCGATGCGGGCAGCGCGCCACACCTGACTTGCGCGCCCCTGGCGGTCGACCCGAGGATGGGACCATGGGCTCGCGCGAACTCGGCACGGTTTTTCGGCCGCAACTCCCCCCGGAACGCCTGCGCTCGGTGGTCGAAACTGCAGACCAAGCCGGCTTGGACCAGCTCTGGTTGTGGGAGGACTGCTTCTTGGAGAGCGGTATTGCCGCGTCAGTCGCCGCGCTGGCCTGGTCACAGCGCCTCCGGGTCGGAATTGGGGTGCTACCGGTTCCGCTGCGCAATGTTGCCCTGACGGCGATGGAGGTGGCGACCATTGACCGGCTCTTCCCCGGTCGTTTTCAGGTGGGTATAGGTCATGGAGTGCAGGACTGGATGCGTCAGGTCGGCGCCAAGACGGCTTCTCCGCTGACGCTGCTCGCCGAACATCTGCAGTCACTTCGCGCGCTGCTGGCCGGGCAGCGGGTGGGCGTGCAGGGGCGGTACGTGAAACTGGACGACGTTGCGCTCGATTGGCCACCGCTGGCGGCGCCGAAGGTCTTCGCGGCGGGGCAGGGGCCCAAAACCTTGTCGCTGAGCGGGGAATTCTCCGACGGGACGGTGTTGAGCAGCGGAACCACACCGGATCAGGTTCGGCAGGCGGT
>JBBSUU010000072.1:0-9523 GCA_038234115.1 Mycobacteriales bacterium | reverse complement strand
GGGAAACTGGCGTGCGTTCGTCGGGAAACTGGCGTGCGTCGTCGGGAAACGAGGGCTCGTTGTTGGGAAAAGTTGCCGATACCCACCGTCCATTCATCAAGTGAAACGTATCGGTGCTGGCAGCCGGCCGCGGCTGATTCTTCGGAAGGCTCTGGTTCTTCGGAAGGCTCTGACCTGGCACGGCGATAGCGGAAATCGCAGCACAAAATGGCAGCGGCTACGGCAGAACCACAGCGGCGGCGGAACGGCTACGGCAGAACGGCGGCGGCGGCGGGTGAAGTTGATGCGCAGAACGGTGAGTTGTGGTCGGTACAACGGCGGCGCCGCTTGAGCGGGGCCGCCGTGGAGCCGAGCGTCTAACCCTTCTAGCGTCTAACCCTTCTTGGGTGTCATCGCCTTTGTGACGGCACTAGCGGAAGTGGCAGCCGCCGGCTTCTTGTCCTGCTTGGGTTTACGGACCTCGCGGCCGCCTTTATTCTTGCCTGCCATGGGATTCTTCTCTCGCGTGTCTGGGTTGGATGGACAATTCCCCGAGCACCCTTCTGACCACGGGCTCTAAGGCTGACCATACGCTGCGTGAACTTGCGCGGCCCATCAGGGCTGCGGCACTGCAAACGCTGCGGGATCACACCAAATTCGGGTTACAGCAGCCACCAAGGCGCAGCCGAGTCAGGGAACGGCAAACGAGCGGTACTCAAACGTTTTACGTGACGAATGTGACGGCTGCGGATCCGAATCGGGCGCGACAAAATGCATGAGCGATCATACAATTAGGCGGCCACCGCGATATTGTGCGGTGCTAGTCCGGTTTGCACCCAGCGTTGAGTTTCACTGGCGGCTAGAGATGCCAGTGCCAACAGCTGCAACGGACCCCCTGCCGGAACAATCCGGTACCTCCCGCACCACCTGAAAAACAGCCCTGCAGAATCGCAGCCGCGAATCTCGCTCAAGGGACAAGGAAGGCTTTGCCGTGCCACCGTACAGCGCCACAGATGTGGCCGTCCTCGCCGCCGCCGACCGACGGCCGATGACCCCTGCTGCCCAGCTGGGAGCTCGCCTCGAGCTCGTCCGATCAGCTTCGGCAACCCCGGTGCTGAACGTGGAAACCACGACCCGACAGTGGAAAGCCGGCTCTTTCCGGCCGAAGTCTTCCAACGGTAAATTTGGCTTCGCCCTCACCGGCATCATTGCCCTGATGTCGGCGATCTCGCCGCTGTCCACTGATATGTATTTGCCGGCCTTTCCCGCGATGGCGACCGAACTGGGTACCGACGCTTCGTCCATCCAGCTGACCTTGACAACATTCATGATCGGTTTGGCCATCGGACAGCTCGTCCTGGGAACGTTGTCCGACCGCATCGGACGACGGCCGATCCTGATCGGCGGCGCCGTTGTACTCGTTATCAGCTCGGTACTGTGCGCGGTCGCACCGTCCATCGGATTCCTGATGGTGATGCGGTTCGTCCAAGGTCTTTCCGGTGCGGCCGGCATGGTGCTCGGACGCGCTGTGGTTGCTGATCTGGCCGAGCGGGCAAGGGCGGCAAAGATTTTCAGCGTCCTCGGCGTCATCGGCGCACTCTCCCCGATTGCCGCTCCCATCCTCGGTGGAGTGCTGTTCAGCTCGGTGGGTTGGCGCGGGATCTTCTGGGCCATCACCGTGGTGTCTGTGGTACTTCTGGTCGCCATCGTCGTGGTGGTCGCCGAATCGCTGCCCGTCGAGCATCGGCAAAAGGGCGGCTTCGGAGCATTCGCAAGTACTGCCGGCGGCGTCCTCAAGAACCGCACGTACGTCGGGCACACCGTCACCATGTGTTTCGCGTTCGGCGCCATCTTCGCCTACGTTTCTGCCTCACCCTTCCTGTTCCAGAATGTGCTGGGATTCTCCACCGCAGGTTTCTCGCTGATCTTCGCCATCAACTCCTGCGGGCTGATGGCCGCCAGTGCCGTCAGCGCGGCCCTCGTCGGCAAAATCGCGCCATTGACCATCCTGCGATTTGGCGTCATCTCAATCACCATCGCCTCGATTCTGCTGGCCGGCGTCACCGTGTCGGGGCTGACCTCCACCGTGCTGGTGCTGCCACTGCTGTTTGTTGTCGTTTCGGCCATTGCGCTGATCTTCAGTAACGGCATGGTGCTGGCGCTGGCCGCTATCCCGAACGCCCGCGGTACCGCCTCGGCCATTCTCGGTGCTGCCCAGTTCACCCTCGGCGCCCTGGTGTCACCACTTGTGGGTCTGGCCGGTGAGCAATCCGCGGTGCCGATGGCAATCACCATGGCCGGGTGCACCCTGGTCGCAGCCTTTGGTCATTTTGTTGTCGTCGGGCGGAACACCAATACTTTCGACACCACGAATCTGAAGGTCGACGCCCTCGCCCACTGAGCAGCTTTGAGCTGCCGGCCGACGCCACCGCCCAGGACGGAGCGGATCAGCAAAGTCTCGTCAGTCCGGCAGACCGCGCAGCGCCACATTAAGGAAATCGAGCATCACCCGCTCGACTTCATCGCGGTCATGTTCGTGAATGACGTTATGTAGATCGCCGGGGAACTCGCGCAGGGTGACGGTGGCGCCGTCGGCCGCGTACCGCCGCGCACCTTCGATCGCCGAGAGCGAGTCTTGATCGCCGTGCACCAGCAAAGTGGGCATGGCCAGTTCAGCTGCTGCGGCAGGTAGATCGAGCCACCCGGCGCCGAGGGCGTCGAGGGTTTCTTGCCGAATTCCCTGCTGCCAGGTGTACGGATCGCTCCGGACGAAATCAGCGTGCTCGACATTTTGGGTGAGGGTCAGCGGATCGGCACCGAGGGTGATCGGATCGATTCCGGCTGCTACCGCCGCCGCCAGCGCGGCGAAACCGGTTCCGGGCTGAGCCCCCAGCGCGGACAGGATGAGCGCGTCCGGCTGCGTGGTTCGGGCAGCTCCGACCGTTACGCCGGCGCCGAGCGAGTGACCGAACATTGCTTTCGGAAGACTCGTGGCGGCCACGGTTTTCGCATAGACCGTGGCGCAGTCCTCAATCAGGTCCTGGCCGCTTTCGATCAACACCGGGGTACCGTCGCTGCGCCCGTGACCGCGTTGGTCGTAGGCCCACCAACGGATACCGGCCCGGTTCAACCTGTCCTGAAGGTGATAGTAGGAGCCCGAATGCTCACCCAGACCGTGGGTGATCAGCATTGCAGCCCATTGATCGGGCGACTGCGGCCCTGCGATGACATGGAGTTTGCCGCGGGTGCCGTCGAGGATGGTTGCGCTCATCGGGTCAGCCTAAAAGAAACCGCCCCGGTCGACGCTCGCCGGGGAGCGCCAACCGGGGCGGTTTGAATGCCTGCGTTCAGGAAGTGGTGACAACCACGTTGAACTTGGCAACGACACCGGGGTGCAGTTTGACCAGTACGGCATGCGAACCGGCGGTCTTGATGTGACCATCCAGCTCAACGGTGCGCTTGTCCAGGGCCGGGCCGCCGGCGGCCTTGATGGCCTCTGCAACATCAGCATTGGTGATGGAGCCGAACAGCTTCTTGCCGTCGGCGGTCGCGCGGGCCGCGATGGTGACCTTGGTGCCTTCGAGATGCTGCTTGACCTCGTTGGCGTGTTCAACACCGCGGATCTCGCGCGCCAACTGGGCGCGCTTGATGACGGCGATATTCTTCTCGGCGCCCTTGGTGGCGACGATGGCCTTGCCCTGCGGCAACAGGAAGTTACGGCCGTAGCCGTCCCGGACCTCGACAACTTCGCCAGGAGCACCCAAGCCGGGAACGTCGGTGGTGAGAATGAGCTTCACGTCTTTGAGCCTTTCTTAGCGAGCGGTTGACACGTAGGGCAGCATCGCTACTTCACGGGCGTTCTTGACGGCCGTAGCGATATCGCGCTGGTGGATGGTGCAGTTGCCGGTGACCCGACGAGCGCGGATCTTGCCGCGATCGGAGATGTACGCGCGCAGCAACGGGATGTTCTTGTAATCGATTGCCTGGGCCTTCTTCTTGTTGCAGAAGGCGCAGGGCTTGGTGCTCACCTTGCGGGGAGGGGGCTTTGCCATAACTCTTGATACTCCAGATTTGAAATTTAGAAGGGGGGTTCGTCCGAGTAGCCGCCCTGACCTGCCGGGGGCGCGGAGGCCCACGGATCGTCAGCCGGTGCGCCGCCACCGGAGCCGTAGCCCCCGCCGCCGCCGCCGCCTTGTTGCCCACCGGCACCGCCGGCCGGCCTGTTGACGCGGTTGACCTTGGCTGTGGCGTAGCGCAGAGAGGGGCCGATTTCATCGACCTCGAGCTCGATGACCGTGCGCTTCTCGCCTTCCTTGGTATCGAAGCTGCGCTGCTTGAGCCGTCCGGTCACGACGACGCGGGATCCGCGGGTCAAGGACTCGGCAACATTCTCGGCAGCCTGCCGCCAGATATTGCAACGAAGGAAAAGAGCCTCGCCGTCCTTCCACTCGCCGCTCGCGCGGTCAAAGGTCCGCGGCGTCGAAGCAACGGTGAAGTTTGCAACGGCAGCCCCGGAAGCGGTGAAACGCAGTTCGGGGTCAGCAGTGAGATTGCCAACCACCGTGATGATCGTGTCGCCAGCCATATCCGAAGGTCCTTACTTGGCGTTGGGACGGATGATCTTGGTGCGCAGGACGGATTCGTTCAGATTGAGCTGACGATCCAGTTCCGAGACCGTGGCCGACGGAGCGGTCACATTGATGACGGCGTAGATGCCTTCGGCATTCTTCCTGATTTCAAAGCTCAGCCGACGCTTGCCCCAGATGTCGACATTCTCGACAGTTCCGCCACCTTGGCGAATCACGTTCAAGAAAGTGTCGATCGACGGCGCAACAGTCCGCTCGTCGAGGTTGGGATCCAGAATGAGCAAGAGCTCGTAGTGACGAAGCGCAGTAGAAACGCTCACGTACACCTCCTATGGACTCATAGGCCACGGTCTATCCGTGACAGGAGGGTGTTGCTAGCCACTTGCCGCCCTTGTGGCGGGTCGCGGCCTGTTTGGTAACAGACAACTTTTCCAACTTTACCAGCGGCTCAGGGGCGCGCTGACCAGGTTGTTGTCATTGTGGATGGGTTGACCGACGGTCGGCCCACCGAGGCGGCCCGGATCCATCCGGGCCGGCCGCCGTACGTCTTGCACAGACCGCACTGTTGGATTCACCCGCACCTGAGCACTTTCGGCGGCGTTATCCAGAAGTAGCAACAGTCGTCGTCCGGCTATGCACGACTGCCAGAGGGCAGAGCGGGTGGCCAGGTCGTCCGAGATCTGATCTCCGGTGACCCCAATCGCCCGCAGTAGGGTGTCCAAAACCTCAGCCGGGTCGATCGGCGCACGTCCCGGAGTAGACACCTGCCCTCTTCGAAGACTCCCAACGCTTCAGCTTGTCGACCCGACCGGCATAGGGCGACCATCAAATGACCGCGGAGTGTCTCCCGTAACGGATGGTCTGCCAGCAGATGCTGCAGGTCTGAAATGACTTGACCGGCTTCATCGCTGGTCAGCGCCAATGCCGCGTGCCGTTGCAACGCGTCGACCCGGCTTTCGTCGAGCATCAGGGCAGCGGCCGCGATCACCGACCCATCGACGCCGCTGAGTGCCGAGCCCGGCCATACGCCCAGTCCGTCGCGCCAGTTTTCGCCCGGATCGACGCCATCCCTGGCCGCGCCCAGATGTTGCTGAAACTGCCGCAGGTCCAGTTGTTCGATGGTCATGTCGATGCGATATCCCGCACCGACGGTGACGATGAGGATGAGGTCAGCTTCTCCCGATCCGCTGGAATCTCAGCAAACCGTCTGATTCATCATTCTGGCCGGTTTCCCGCATATTGGGGACCCCATTAGCCCGAGGTCCCACCCAGTTCACCCAACTGCATCACTCATTCAGTCAGATCTGCCCCCTGAGCTCACAGCGATGGCGAAGACCCGATGGCCGCTCGCATCACCACCACACAGCCATACCCGATCACCAGATATCCGGCGCCGACCATCCAGGATCCATATCCCGCGGTACCGCCAAAAGCATCCCGCACCGTCAGTGCGTGCATCAGCGCAGATCCCACGCACACCGCGGCAAGCGCCACCCGTGACGCAATCAACCGACCGCGGCGGACTGCAAGAAATACCGCGATAGCGGCCAGAAAAAATGGCAGATAAATCATCAGCGTGCCCAGGTACAGGCCGGTCAGGGCAGAAATCTCTGCTGTGTTGGCCGAGATGGCCTGACTGACGTCAATACCGTTCACCGCTGACAGTCCGATCAATCCCCAAGGGGCGACGAACAACCCGAGCACGCACAGAGCCAATCCGAAAACCAGAATGAAGATGCCTCGCACTCGTTGGCGGGCATATTTATCGTCTGCCGGAGCTCGTCCGGCAGGGACCACACTGTTGGCCAACTCGGGTCAGCCGCCATCCGGACTGAACGTAAAGGCAATCGACGTCGTCTCGCGCGTATTTGTGTTGGTGCAGCGGGCGGTGAAGCCGTCGAAAAGCCCGTTCTCGGCTTGGGCGAAGCAAGAATCCTGAACGGCATAAACCACCGGCCGCTCGAATCGGCGCACCACCGACATCAGGCCACTACGGCTGTACTCCCCCTCGGCGCGTTCATCCGATTTGGTCGCCAACAAACCGCGGGCGGTCTCGACGCCCTGGTCGGACCAGGTCTCCTGCACCTTTCCCGCCGCAGTGAAACGAAGGTAGGGCG
This sequence comes from Mycobacteriales bacterium, assembly GCA_038234115.1. Classification (GTDB taxonomy): domain Bacteria; phylum Actinomycetota; class Actinomycetes; order Mycobacteriales; family Nakamurellaceae; genus Nakamurella. Next base: position 2,841 of record JBBSUU010000072.1, on the reverse strand, counting down.
TCAACTCCGGGGTCTGGCCGAGATAGAGGCCGTCGGTCCGCGGTTTGAACCAGTCCACGTCAGCGGGCGCATCGGAGGCCGTCGTCGATGCCACGAAATCCCTGGAATCCTTGGAACGCTTCGTTCGCAGCGAATCGAACAAGCCCATGATCACACCTCAAACTTTCCGCGGGTAGTGCCGGCATTTCTCGCTCTCCATTGTTGCAGGTACCAGCTGTAGGTAACCAATTGCAAGGGTCCAGCCCAGGAGACCGGCTGCGGGCTCTTCTGTCGGGGGCTCCCCGGACCTGTGGAGAGCTCCCGGACCTGTCGGGGGGCGCCGACGAACTATCAGCCGAGGTTGACCAGAAGTGATTGACCCGAGGAAGATTGACCAGCGGAGGGTGACCAAAAGAGATTGACCAGAATGAGAGCCGTTACGGAATGAGGCGGGTTTCGTCCACTGAGCGCAGATGGCCCTGCATCGCCGAAATGTGATCGCGAATCATTGCAGCATTGAGCCGCTCAACATGTTCGGACAGGCCGGCCAAGTACAACTCGGCGCCGTCAGCGATTTTGCTGGTATCAACCTGACCGGAATAACTGGAACCATCCGGCGTCATGATCAACCAACTCACCGACTGGCGGCAAGTGGCCTCCTCGAGGTGTCGCGTCAGTGCGTGAACGGTCTGCTCGACGGAGGTTCTCTGGGCTGACAAGCCGGCAGTGGTGGTGACAACGAAGACCGGACCGGCCAATTCGAGCGGCACGTCTTCGGCCGAGGCGGACTGGAATGCTGTCGCGTCCAGCGTTAGCTCGGCAGTAGAACTACCCGGATGTGAATCAACGGAACCCGGTGTCAGCTGCACGGACTCAGCTGGAACTACTGATCCGACCACTGCTGACGCACCTGCCCATTTCGGCTCGGTGACCCGCCGGAGGCCGGCGGTGAGGTTCGCAACCATGCCTCGAAGCCCCGATGTGTGTTCTGCATGAGCGGCGCCGCTCAGTGCCATTTCCGTCAACCCCTACCAACGAATACTTCATCTTTACGCGCTACACATTCCGCGTCTTACATTTGAGACGCGCGGCAAGGGCAAATATCACGCCACTTGCGACCGAACATCTTCTGCATCTCTGACTCACTGATGTTCGCCACTGACTTCCTGATACCCATTCGGCGCAACGAACTACGCTGCTTCACCCAATCTAATACGCCGCCGGGGTCAAAAAGGTTGCTCCGCGCCGACCGGCAGGAAAACTCTGACCGTCTTTCGTACTTCTCACCTGTAGAAACACGACCAGTCGTGGGACTACCGCCTGCCGGACGTTGATGTACTGCTCGTCATCCGTCACCAGGTCGAGAGCTCTGCGCCTACAGTCGGTAGCTCCCGGGCGAACGGCCGCCGTCCCGGTCCGTCAAGATTGACCTCATGACAGACCTGACAGCCACCCTGCGGTCCATCGTGGGCGACTCCGCCGTCCTCACCGACCCCGATGTGGTGGCCGGCTACGTCACCGACTGGACGGGGCGTTATCGGGCTTCCTCGGGAATCGTCGTTCGGCCGGGTTCGACCTCGGAGGTGGCAGCTGTGATTGCTGCCTGCGCGGGAACGGGCACCTGCGTGGTTCCGCAAGGCGGCAACACCGGTCTGGTCGGTGGCAGCGTGCCCCACCGAGGCGAGGTCGTATTGAATCTCGCGCGACTCGGCGAGCTGACGATGGACGTGGAGAGTGCACAGGTCACCGCCGGCGCCGGCGTCACCATTGCATCACTGCGGCAGGCTGCCACCGGCGCCGGGCTGGCTTATGGCGTTGACCTGGCCAGTCGTGATTCGGCGACCGTCGGCGGCACGATTGGCACCAACGCCGGCGGTTTACGGGTGCTACGGCACGGGGATACTCGCCACCAGGTGATTGGTATCGAGGCGGTGCTCGGAGATGGCACGGTCGTATCTCACTTGGACGGCCTGACCAGGGACAATACCGGATACCACCTGCCCTCGCTATTGACCGGGAGTGAAGGCACCCTCGCGGTGGTCACCGCCGCTCGTCTGCGATTGGTGCCCCCGGCGGGACCTTCGGCGGTGGCCGTCCTCGGCTTCGACACCGCCGCTGATGCCGTCCGGGGTGCCTCCTGGTTCAAATCCCGTCTCGCCGGCGTATCCGCCGTTGAACTGTTTCTGCCGGCCGGTCTGGCGTTGGTGATGCGAGTCTGCGGGCTGGCGTCGCCGTTGACCGGCGACTTCGGGGCGTATCTACTCGTGGAGTGTGACGGTCCGGACCCCTTGGATGCCCTGACCGACTGCGCTGCTGCGATCCCCGGGGTACTGGACGCGGCAGTGGCCTCCGATGCGGCCGGCCGCGCCTCCCTCTGGGCCTACCGCGAGCGTCACACCGAATCGATTGCTTCGGTCGGCACCGCGATCAAACTGGACGTCACACTGCCAACATCCTCGGCTGCCACTTTTGTCGACACCGTCCCCGGCACCGTTTCGGAGAGATCAACTGCCGCCCGAGTGTGGATGTTCGGCCACATCGCCGACGGCAATGTCCATGTCAACATCACCGACGGCGTGGACGTGGCACAGTTACTGGAAGACAGAGTGTTGCGGCTGGTTGCGTCGTTGGGCGGCAGTATCAGCAGCGAACACGGCATCGGTGTGGCGAAGAAGGCGTGGCTTCCGTTGAACAGGTCAGCGGCAGAGATCTCCATGTTCAGACGGATCAAGTCAGCTCTTGATCCGGCCGGCATTCTGAATCCGAATGTTTTGCTGCCCTAGCTACAGGTCAGCCCCAGGGTGGGCGGCCCCTGCTGGCAAGTGCTCTCAGCAAATCGAAACTCGTGGCAACCAACGCTGG